>CAMOIA010000033.1 GCA_946615785.1 uncultured Clostridia bacterium | reverse complement strand
GAAGGAAGGCAAAAAGATCCTGCTGGAGGGCCAGCTCGGCACAATGAAGGATCCGGATCACGGCATTTTCCCCTTCACCACGTCCTCTTCCCCGATCGCGGGGTATGGCGCTGTTGGCGCGGGACTGCCGCCGACGGCGTTTGAGCGGATCATCGCGGTCACGAAGGCTTATTCCAGCTGTGTGGGCGCGGGGCCGTTTGTGACCGAACTTTTCGGCGATGAAGCGGAGGAGCTTCGCAGGCGCGGCGGCGATGCCGGCGAATACGGCGCGAAAACCGGAAGGCCGCGGCGCGTCGGCTGGTTCGACGCGGTGGCAACCCGTTACGGCTGCATGCTTCAGGGCGCGACGGAATGCGCCATCACCAACCTTGACGTGCTGAGCTACCTTGACGAAATCAAGGTGTGCGTCGGCTATGAGATCGACGGGGTTACCGTGACGGATTTCCCGGTGACAAGGCTTGTCGAGAAGGCAAAACCTGTATACCAGACCCTGCCGGGCTGGAAAACGGACATCCGCGGGATCGAAAAATATGATCAGCTGCCCGAAAACTGCCGGGCGTATATCGAATTTATCGAACGGCAGATCGAGTGCCCGATGACCATTCTGAGCAACGGCCCCAAGCGGAACGAGATCATTTACAGAAGCTGATTGAATGCATATGCGAAAGCCGGCACGCGATCCTATGACCGCGTGCCGGCTTTCATATGACCGGATGATCAGAATGCCTGTGCGCACAGCGTACGTACAAGGGAGGCCGCGAAGGCTTTCACCGAGGCGCTTTGGGGGGCTTCCCAGAGCCTGGACGTCAGATACAGGCGATCTTCCTGTTCGTAGAGGATTCCGAAACGCCCGCACCGGTAGGGATTGTCGATCATCTGAACGATCATCCGCGCGTCCTTCACGCTTTCGCAGTGCGCGTGGCACAGAAGATCGTACCAGACGGGGGTGGTGTAGTTTTCCGTCGGGAAAAGATGCAGCAGGGGATGGGCCGCGTCAACGCTGAGGCCCATCGTGCCCAGGGGCTCCGGCTTGCCCATGCTTTGCGAGATGCTTTTGAACATCGGGTAGCACCAGAAATCGGGCGCGTACGAAGCCGGCAGTTTTCCTTCCGCATTCGGGATGACCAGTACGGGGCCGCCGGACGCTTCTTCAGGCGATGAAACAAAGCGGACGAAGGCGTTTCCTTCGCGGATTCCGTCTTTGCCGATTACAAGGTCCGGATAATCGGGCAGGAGGGCAATGGAATAGCGGTTGACAGTGCCGTCCTCAAGCGACAGGACAAGCTGGCAGGTTTCGGGGACGGCGACTGAGGGCAGCGAAAAGCATACCGGCACGGGGTCAGAAAGCCGTCTGTCCGTCTTTGGAATGGAGACGGCGGCTTCACAGAGGCTGGTCCCGTCCCTGCGCCGCAGGGCGCAGCGCATTTCATGGGCCGATGGGACGCTGCAGGATGAGACCTGCAGGGAAAAACGCATTTCACCGCCTGTAAAGACGAACCCCGGAAGCCTTGCCAGCGCCACGGTGTCCGCGCAGCTTTGCCTCCATTCTTCCGGGCGCATGATCCCCTTGTTTTCCATGAAAGCGTTCAGTATGCCGACCAGTGCGATCCCCTGTCCCGGAAAATCCTGCAGGTCGAGAAGCTGGAACCCGGCCAGCTCCCTGCTTCGCAGGGCGGCTTCCATTTCGGCGCGGTAGCAATCGGCGGAAAGGCGTCCGGCGGCGTCGAAAAAGCGCTTTCTGTCATCCCAGAGTCCGGCGGCGCGAAGACGCTCCGCCATGGGGCCAAAGTACCGCGCCTTTAAGGGACCGGTGTACTTTGCCTCTTCGTCAAAATCGGGGTAAAAGGTATACTGGCCGACTTCGTGAGAAAGGATCGGAACGGCTTTTACCAGGTTCTCATTTCCGCTTCCCGTTACCCGCTCCACGCCCGTTCCGCGCTGGATGAAGGTTTCTTTTTCCACCTTGCCGCCTTCTTTCGCATCGGCGAGGATCGCGCGGTCATAATCCCAGTCCGTGCCGGGCGCGTTCGTCTGGATGGGGCCAAGCGGCGCGTCGCACATGGCGAAGGAGCCGCGGATCAGCCTCCCTTCCCCAAGCCGCACGCCGGAAAACACATCCTCCTGCGGATGGATGGAGGGCGTGACGAAAAAATTGTTGGAGCCGGAAAGGTACAGAAGATCCGGACGGATTGTTCTGTACGCTTTGATCCAGGCGGCCATGGTTTCGCGGCTGCCCCAAAGCTCGTTTCCAAGGGAAAACAGGGCGAAGCTCGGGTGATGACCGAATGCGCTTAAGATGCGCAGCCCCTCTTCAAACAGAGCCTTCTGTCCGGAGGCGGCGTACTCTTCGCCGCCGAGGTCCTTCAGCGTTCCCCAGAAGGGCAGCTCCGCCTCAATGTAGACGCCGGCGCGGTCGGCGGCCGCGAAAGCGGCTTCCGGCGGGCAGCAGGTATGGCAGCGCAGGTGGTTGATTCCGTAGGACTTGATTGTGTCAAGATACCGCTCCCACGTGGAAAAGTCACAGGGAGCAAAGCCCGTTTTGGGGAAAATGAGCGATTCTGTTTTTCCGCGCAGGAAAACCTCTCTCCCGCCTGAGCGCAGGGAGCGGCCGCTGGCTTCAAGTGCGCGGAAGCCGAAAACGCGCGTGAACGCGTCGCCGCCTGAGAAAAGGGAAAGCGAATAGAGAACGGGGTTTCGATCGTCCCAGCAGTCGTGCGGATGCGAAAGCGGGATCCACGCGTCCAGCATGTGGTCATGCCAGGGGAGCAAGATGCGCTCGCCTTCCTGCAGGGACGCTTCCGCATTCCCCTCCGAGGGGCCGAGCATATGGGCACTTACGTGAACGGCGTTTTTGGCTTTGTCCGCAAACACGGTCAGGTCTTCGGGATAAAAGGCGGAAATCGTCAGGCTGATTTCGCCCGTAATGCCGTTCCAGTTGCTCTGGGTGTCGGGCGAAACCATGTGTCCGCCGGGCATCGTATAATGCGCGTTGTCGACGGCGACGGTGAGGGTGTGCGTCCCGCTTTCAAAGCGGGGGAGAACATACAGGTGGGGCGTGCACAGGCTTTCCCGCTTTCCGAGCGGCTCTCCGTCAAAAAAGACGCGGGTCATGCGCGTCCGCTCAAGGCATAAAACAGCCACGCTTCCGTCGCATGGTGGAAGCGTGAGCTGCCGCCGGTACCAGGCGATGCCCGAAAAAGGATGCGCGTCCGTCAGGTTTCCCGTTTCGGCGGCGGTATTCTCCGTGCCGAGGCCCGCACAGCTTGTGGTGCCGGGAAGATGGATGGTGTTTTCAAAGGCGGCAGGCGGCCTTTCCGTGTTGGAAAGGCTCACCTGCCAGAGACCGGATAGGTCGATTTTCATGGTCGCAGCCTGCCTTACTGATTATCTGAGTCCGATGCTTTGATCGTCTGCCGAGGCGGCGTCGTTTGCTTTGATATAATCGATGATTTCATCCGCGTAGCCGAACGCGAGGCCGACGTAGCTGTCCGCCGCGCCGTAATAGATGGCGATGCGGCCGGTGGCGCTGTCGTGAATCGTCGCGCATGGGAAGCATACGTTCGGGACGAAGCCGCGCTCTTCATACGGCTTTTCCGGGGTCAGAAGCCAGGTGCTGCAGCGGTATTTCACCTTCGAGGGCTCATCGATATCCAGAATGGCGCCGCCGATGGAGTACACATAACCGTTGCAGGTGCCGGTGACGCCGTGATAGAACAGCAGCCACCCCTCGCTGGTTTCAATCGGCGCGGCGCCGCCGCCGATCTTGAGGTTTTCCCACCAGTTGCCGGAGCGGCTCATCACATGCCTGTGCCGTCCCCAGTAGATAAGATCCGGGCTTTCGCTGATGAAGATGTCGCCAAAAGGCGTATGGCCGCTGTCGGAAGGACGGCTCAGCATTTTATACATGCCGCCGACTTTGCGCGGGAAAAGAACGGCGTTGCGGTTAAAGGGGATAAAAGGCGGCTCCATGCGCACAAAGGTCTTGAAATCCTTCGTGCGGGCAAGGCCGATGGAAGCACCCCAGAAATCGCAGCACCAGATGATGTAATAGGTGTCCTCCACCTTCACGAGCCGGGGATCGTACGCGTACACGGGCTGGAAGGGGCGGCCCTCTTCGTCGACAAATTCGATGCGCTTTTCGTCAAACGTCCAGTGAATGCCGTCGGCGCTCCTGCCCAGATAGATGAAGGGGATGCCGTTGGTCTGCTCCGCGCGGAACACGCCGATGAAGGCGCCCTCATAGGGAACGACGGCACTGTTGAAGATTCGCGCGACGCCCGGAATGGGGTTGCGGTCGATGATGGGGTTTTCCGCGTAGCGCCAAAGGGGGCTGTTCCCTTTTTCCGCTTCGGTTTTTTCCTGCCAGGGCATGGACTTTACTTCCGGTGCAAGGATTTTGTAGTGCGGCATTTTGCTTCCCTCTTTCTGTTTGTTGAATTCCGGATGCTTTCAGGATACCAGATAACCCCTGTATTCGCAAGATGAAATGCGAATGCGGCCGAACAAAGTGAATTTCATGATCATGATGGAAAATATCTGACCAAATTTCATACTCCGGCAGGATTTTTTATCATCCGTGTCGAAACCTATAAACAGCAACCGGAACTTCATAGGAGAGGAGCGAACCTTATGAAAACCAACATCACAGCCAAGGACATGGTCGTGACGCCCGGCATCACGAAACATATCACCAAGAAAACAGCGACCATGAGCCGCTATTTGAAACCGGATACAGAGTTTATTGTGCGCCTGCGCAAGGAGCGGGATCAGAAAATCTGTGAAATTACGGTGCCGATGGGCGGCAACGTCACGCTGCGCGCGGAATCGGCCAGCAAGGATAATCTGTTCATGGCCATCGACTCTGCGCTTGCCAAACTGGAGCGGCAGATCCTCCGCCACCGCACGCGCCTTGAAAAGAGGCTGCGTGACGACGTGGACCTGAGCGAAACCGAATTCATCGAGGATCCTTCCGTGTACGGCGAGGGAGAAAAGGACATTGTCCGGCACAAGACTTTCCCGGTGCGGCCCATGTCCCCCGAGGATGCGGCCCTGCAGATGGAGCTTTTGGGGCACTCCTTCTTCGTGTTCGTGAACCAGGATACCGATCAGGTGAACGTTCTTTATCAGCGCAAGGACGGCAATCTTGGCATTCTTGAGCCCGAGGGCTGAACATAAGGTTTCAGGCCGCCTGAAAAGGCGGCCTTTTTCAATGCCCGAACCTGAAATTGTTACATGAAACGCTTGTATTCGACCTTTTCTTCTGGTATCATCGAGGCAGTGACGGAAAAGGAGTTTTCGCATGAGGAAAGGGTTTTTCAAGGCTTTTTCAGCCGTTTTCCTGACCTTGTTTTTATTGTTCGCCATGTCCGTCTCCGCCTGCGCGCTGGAGCTTTCAAAAGTACCCGGAGAACTGAACCCGGGCCGTACCGAGCGTTTTTCCTTCCGCACGGAGGACGACAAAACCCCTGTCTCGGTGACGCTGACAAAGGACGGAGAAACCGTCGGCGAGATTCAGGAAGGGCTCATGGCCATCAGCGGAGAGAACCACTTTACCTGGGACGGATGCTTCGGCGGCGAACCCGTACAGGCGGGAACGTATGAAATGACGCTCAGGCAGGGCGTAGATCAGGCTGTATGCGCCGTCGTCGTCGGCAGCGAAGCCATCAGAATCCTGCGCGTGTCCGCACCGGACACGGTGGTTTCAGGAAGCGGGTGCGAAATCCGGGTGGACTGCTCCATGGCGGGAAGAATCACGCTGGTCATCAGGACGCCGGACGGCGTTTCCGTTACGCAGCCTTCGCAAAACGTGATCAGCGGTCAGAACACGATCGCCTGGGACGGGCTGCTTGAGGAAAAAGCACCCGAAGCGGGACGGTACACCCTGCAGATTCTGTGCGAAAACGAAGCCGGCATCGCGGGAACGCCGCGGCAGATCATGCTGACGGTGAATCCGCAGCCGACGCCCACCCCTTCGCCGACCCCCGCGCCCACACCGACGCCCTATTTTCCGAGCACATCTCTCAAAAGCGGCGAGCCGCTCAGCTACTGGTCGCTGCCCATCGGGGTCATGAACGAAGAAGCGATCTGGGAGGTCATGATGCAGCCGATGACCGTGGTCAACGGCAACCAGAAGGACACCTACAAGCTGCGCGCCACACCGGACAAGGCGGGCGGGAAGAACATCATCGGCGAAATCACCTGCGCTTCGCAGGGCGTGCACGTTCTGGAAACGCTTGACAGCGGCTGGACGAAAGTGGAAGTGTACAATTCCTCCTACGGGCCGGACTGCGAATCCCGCCGCGGATACGGCGACACGGACGCGCTGTTGGAGGGCTACGTCGAAACGAACAGGCTGGAAGTGCTCGAGCCCTCTGAAAAGTACGGTCTGCTCATCGATAAACTGGAGCAGAAAATGTACATTTTCGCGGACGGAAAGGTGATCGGCTCCCTGCTGGTTTCCACGGGCCAGCCGACCAAGGCGCAGCCCTGGAACGAAACGCCGAGCGGCGAATACATGATGGTTTCCTTTGTCGGCGGTTTTTCCGCCGGGAACCTCTACTGCGCGTACGGTATGCGCGTCAACGGCGGCTGCCTCATCCATGAGGTGCCCTATATCGGAACGCCGGAAACGGAGGCCGAGCGGCGGGACTATTCTTCCACCATTCCAAAGCTCGGCACGAAGGCGAGCCACGGCTGCATCCGCGTGCAGAAGGCTTCCAACGAAACGGGCCAGAACATGCTCTGGCTGTGGCGGAACCTTGAAAAGCAGACGAAGGTGCTGATCTGGGACGATTCGGGCAGGAAGATCCCTTACCCGGACGAAAACACCGTCATTTACTATAACCCCACAGGGGGCGTCTATTTCCACCAGGATCAGAACTGCTCCTCCGTGCGCGCGCGGTATCTGCCGCTTGCGGAATCCACCTATGGAGCGCTGCAGGAGCTTTTCAAGGATCCAAAGCCCTGCCCGCACTGCTGCAAGCTGAAAACCAGGGCGGAAATCGACGCGCTGAACGAGGCGATCCAGTAAGCGAGGTGCGATTTGCCCCTTGCCTAAACAGGCGAAAAAAGGTACAATAGAGAAAAAAACGGATGGAGGGACGTTCATGTATAAAGCGGTTATTGATGAAGCCAAAGTCAAGATGGACAAGAACTGTGAGTTCTATCAGAAGGATATGCTTTCCCTTCGTGCCGGCCGGGCAAACCCGCAGATTCTTGACAAAATCATGGTGGATTATTATGGCACCATGACGCCTTTGAAACAGATGGCCAACATTTCCGCGCCTGAACCCAGGCTTCTGACCATCAACCTCTGGGACACCAAGGCAATTCCGCTGGTGGAAAAGGCCATCCTCAAGAGCGACCTGGGCCTGAACCCTTCAAACGACGGCAAGGTAATCAGACTTGTGGTGCCGGAATTGAACGAAGAGCGCCGCAAGGAACTGAGCAAGGTCGTGCGCAAAGGCGCCGAGGAAACCAAGGTGGCCGTGCGCGGCGCCAGACGCGACGCCATGGAGCAGATCAAAAAGCTCAAGAAAGATTCCGTGATTACCGAGGACGATCAGAAAAAAGCCGAGGAAGAGCTGCAGAAACTGACGGACAAGCAAATCAAGGAAATCGACCGCATTTCCGCGGAAAAGGAAAAGGAGATCATGTCCGTTTGAGCCCGGATCGTTACCTTGGCCTGACGCCTGAGGAGGCGCTCAGGCTGGCAGGGGAGGCGGGCGAACGCTTCGGCCTTGTCAGGACTTTTGCAAAAAACGAAAAGAGGCGCCTGGAGGAGACCGGCAGCCGCTTTGAAGACCGTGTGATCGCGGTTCGGGAAGGTGCGCTCGTCGTCGGCCATTTCCGGGTGCGGCTGGATACCGAAACACCCAGGCGGTCGTAGCGCCGTCTGGCTGTTTTGGTTTATTTAGGACAAAGGATCGGATACGATGGCAGAAAACACCATCCTGCCGCGGCACGTCGCCATCATCATGGACGGAAACCGCAGGTGGGCGAAAAAACATATGGTTCAGATCGCGCTTGGCCACCGGAAAGGCGTGGACGCGCTCAGGGCGATTATCCGCGAGAGCAGCGACCTTGGCATCGAGGCGCTCACCCTGTACGCATTTTCCACGGAAAACTGGCGCAGGGCGCCGTCCGAGGTGGAGGCGCTGATGGGGCTTTTGCTTGAGTACTTCACCAGCGAGATCGACGAATTGTGCCGGGAACGGGTCTGTATCCGGATCCTTGGCGTCAAGGAAGGCCTGCCGGAAAAGCAGCGCAGGGCGCTGATGGAGGCGGAGGCGCGGACGAAGGATAACGACGGGCTCAGGCTTTCCATCGCCATCAATTACGGCGGCAGGGACGAGATCGTCCGCTGCGTGCGGAAACTGGCTGCCGCCGCGGCTGACGGCACGCTTTCCCCGCAGGAGATCAACGAGCGGATGCTTGCGGAGAACCTTGATACCCATGGGCTTCCGGATGTGGATCTTCTGATCCGCACGAGCGGCGAAATGCGGCTGAGCAATTTCCTTTTGTATCAGGTGGCTTACGCGGAATTCGTGTTTTCAGACGTGCTCTGGCCGGATTTTGATCTTGCGGAATATCACCGGGCGCTCGCGGAATACGCGCGCCGGGGCAGAAGGTTTGGAGGTGGCTGAGCGTGGTTCAGAGGATCGTGACGGGCGTCGTTCTGATCGGCGTGCTGGTGACCGCCCTGACGTTTGGAGGGTGGTTCTTTGCCATCCCCTTTATGGTCTGCATCGGGCTTAGCATTTATGAAATGTTCAAGGCCCTGAAGGTGTCGGGCGCAAGGCTGGTGGAGTGGCCGGTGTACGCGTGCTTTGTCGCAAGCATTCCCATCCTGACCTTCAAGCTCGGAAGCTCCGCGGCGCTTTTGCCTCTGATCGGCGCTGCGGTCATGCTGATCGCCGTGCAGGTCATGTTCAGGAAACAGCCGGAACTGACGGATATTCTGTTTTCCGTTCTGCCATTGGCCTTTGTGCTGCTGCCCGGCATGTGCATGCTCGGCCTTTTCCGCGCGCCCGATCCGCAGACGGAACTGATGCTGAAAATCCTCGCGTTTGCCATTCCGCTCACCGGGGACACTTTCGCGTATTTCATCGGCGTCATCTGGGGCAGGCACAAGCTGACCGAGGCCGTCAGCCCCCATAAAACCGTGGAGGGCGCCGTCGGCGGGCTCTTTGGCAGCATCCTGTGCTCGGTCATCGTATGGGCTGTGTTTTCCGGCGCCGGCATCATGCCCTTCTGGCATGCGCTGGTGCTGGGCGTGGTCTGCGGCGTCGCCGGACAGGCGGGGGATCTTTTTGCATCCCTGATCAAACGGCACTGCGGCGTGAAGGATTACGGCTCCGTTTTTCCGGGGCACGGCGGCATTATGGACCGGCTGGACAGCGTTTACTGGGCGGCCGTCGTGGTGTACGTGTACCTGGTCTGGTTCTTCTGATCGAACCGTGAAAGGATCAAAAATGCGCAGGATAGCAATCCTTGGCTGTACAGGCTCTATTGGCAAACAGGCGCTGGAAGTGATCCGCCTGCATCCCGACCGTTTTCAGGTGGTGGCCCTGACCGCACACAGCGATGCGGAAGGGCTTTTTGCCCTTGTTCGCGAATTCCGTCCTGCCTTCGCGGCGCTGACAGCGGGCGAGCAGGCGATTCCGGAGGATGTAAAGGGCATTTCGGACTTTCATTTTGGGCATGACGCGCTTGCGCTGGCGGCGGCGCTTCCGGAAACGGACGACGTGCTGGACGCCGTTTCCGGCATGGCGGGGCTTGAGGCCGTGCTTCGGGCGGGCCAGGCCGGCAAACGGGTGCTGCTTGCCAACAAGGAAGCGCTGGTGGCGGGCGGGGCGCTTGTGACGGCGCTCTT
>CAMOIA010000032.1 GCA_946615785.1 uncultured Clostridia bacterium | reverse complement strand
ACGATGCGGTCCACCAAGGTGGAGCAGAAAACGTTCTCATCATTCACATAGCGCCGGAAGGCCTCGGGAAGCTTCCAGTCGTCGATGTACTGGTTCACGCAGCGCAGAAGCTCTTTGCCGTTGTTGTCGATCAGTTCGCAGGAAAGGATCACGACACCTTTCTTCCCCGCCGTGAAGCGCTCGTAAAGGACGCGGGTGAGCTTGGCCGGGAAACTGATGGGCGGCGTCTGGTCAAAAGCGCTCTCGGTATCGTGCACGATGCCCGCTTCTGTGGTATTGGACACGATGATTTCAAGCGCGTCGCTCCTTGCGCCTTCAAGCACCGCCTCCCAGTCCGTATACGGATTCACGCAGCGGCTCATGGCGGAAATGACCCGCTTCTGATCCACCTTCTCGCCCTTTTCGCTGCCCCGCAGGTAGAGGGTGTAAAGGCCTTCCTGGCTGTTGATGATCTCCGAGAGTCCCTGCGCGATGGGCTGCACGGCCAGGACCTTTCCGTTATATCCAACGCGTTCGTTGGCAATGTCGATAAAAGCGTCCACAAAAGCACGCAGGAAATTGCCTTCCCCGAACTGCATCACCTTTTCCGGCGCATCCCTGAGCACATATCCCTGGTAGCCCGCCTTTTCAAGGGCCGCATAACTGAGCTTTTCCATATCCGTATCCTCCTTTAGTCCTGACAAGTGCTGAATTTCCTTCCCCAAGGATACATGAAACCGCCCTTAAAGTCAACCAGATAAAAGCCCCGCGTCAGCGGGGTTACGGCAAACAATTATTCTTTTTCAAGGGCCGCTTTGACAAAGCCTGTAAACAGGGGATGGGGCTTGTTCGGCCTGGATTTGAATTCCGGATGGAACTGCACCCCGACAAAGAAGCGTTCATCTGAAAGCTCCACCGTCTCCACCAGCCTGCCGTCCGGCGAGAGCCCTGAAAGCGTCAGCCCCGCGCCTTCCAGTTTTTCCCTGAACGCGTTGGCAAATTCATACCGGTGGCGGTGGCGCTCGCTGATTTCACGCACGCCGTAGCAGCGCTCAATAACCGTGCCTGCCTTCAGCACGCATGGATACCTGCCGAGACGGAGCGTCCCGCCCTTTTCGATCTCGTCGTTCTGGCCCGGCATGAAGTCGATCACCCGATACGGCGCGTTTTCGTCAAATTCCCGCGAATCGGCCCCTGCAAGGCCTGCACGGTACCTGGCAAAGGCGATGACCGCCGTCTGCATGCCAAGGCAGATGCCAAAGTAGGGCACATGATGCTCCCAGGCATATTTTGCCGTGAGGATCATGCCCTCGATGCCGCGTCCGCCGAAACCGCCCGGAACGATCAGCGCGTCCATCGGTGCAAGTACCGATTCCAGGTTGTCCGCGTTCAGCGTTTCCGAATCGATCCAGCTGATGTCGACCTTCGCGTCCAGACCGTAGCCGGCGTGGCGCAGCGCTTCTGCGACCGAAAGATAGGCGTCGTGCAGCTGCACGTATTTTCCCACCAGCCCGACGCGGCAAAGCTTTCCGGGACAGCGGATGCGGCTGACCAGGTTCTCCCACTCCGAAAGATCCGCTTTGGGCGCCTCCAGATGCAGCTCGCGGAGCACGATGTCCGAAAGCCCCGCCTTTTCCAGCATCAGCGGCGCTTCATACAGGATCGGCAGGGTGAGGTTTTCGATGACGCAGTCGGGCTTTACATTGCAAAAATGCGCGATCTTGGAGAAAATGGACGCGTCCGTGATCTTCTCGTCCACCCGGAGCACAATGACGTCCGCCCGGATGCCCATACCCTGCAGTTCCTTCACGCTGTGCTGTGTGGGCTTTGATTTGTGTTCTCCGCTGGCCTTCAGGTAGGGCACGAGGGTGACATGAATATACAGGGTGTTCTCCTTTCCCGCCTCCTGCCCCACCTGGCGGATCGCCTCGATGAACGGCTGGCTCTCGATATCGCCGATGGTGCCGCCGACCTCCGTGATCACCACGTCCGCGTCGGTCTTTTCCCCCACGCGGTAAATAAAGCGCTTGATCTCGTCGGTGATATGCGGGATGGTCTGGACGGTGGAGCCGAGATACCCGCCCTTTCGCTCCTTCCGGATCACGTTCGCGTAGACCTTTCCGGTGGTCAGGTTGGAATACTTGTTCAGGTCCTCGTCGATGAACCGCTCGTAATGGCCCAGATCCAGGTCCGTCTCCGCGCCGTCCTCCGTCACGTAAACCTCGCCGTGCTGGTAAGGACTCATCGTGCCCGGATCCACGTTGATATACGGATCCAGCTTCTGCGCCGCCACCTTCAGCCCCCGGGCCTTCAAAAGCCGTCCGAGGCTGGCCGCGGTGATGCCTTTCCCAAGGCCGGATACCACGCCGCCGGTCACAAAGATGTATTTTGTCATTGCCCTTTCCTCCGCAATCCGTCCCGTGCAGCCCACAAGAAAAAGCAAAGGGGCACGCACGATACGCTCCTTTGCTTGCCAACTGATTGTACAGGGCGGCAATGCCTTGTGTCAAGGCACGCTTTGTATTCCCGCTGTACGTTTTCCGAATGCGCAAAAAAGCCGCGGCAGGTTCACCCCACCGCGGCCCCAAGGGTTTATTCGAACCAGCCCTTGGGCAGATACGCCCGCTGGTTTTCAAGCATGTCGTCAAAGAGCTTCTTCCCGTCCTTCATGGAAACGGAAGCGAGCTGCGGGTCGTTCATGAAGGTGGAAAAGCCCAGTTTCCGGTCGCAGTGCAAAGCGGCCGTGAGGGTGTTTTCCTGGTTGTAGATGTGCCGCGCGACCAGCGGCAGGATGCTTTGCGGCATCGCCCCGGCGAACAAAGGCTCGATGCGGTCGCGCCCGAACATGGCGTTGGTCTCCACCACCGCGCCCAGCGGCAGATTGGGAATCTGCCCGCGGTTTGGAATGTTGACGTTGGAAATGAGGTCTCCGAGGCCGAGCACGGCTTTGAGAAGCAGATGGCCTTCCTCCCCGGAGGGCTTGAGGGTAATGGCTTCCTTTCCGCTGACCAGATCCTCCGAACGCTTCAGCCGGCGGTGCAGGTCCTCAACGCGCCAGTCGACGCTGGTAAGGCCGAATTTCCATTCCCGCACGGTTTCCGGATCCCTTGTGTACCACGGCGCCGTGAATTCCGCAAGGTGCCTGTCGCCCGCCGCAGCGATGGCGTCATAGCGCCGGAACAGGTCGAATTTGACCCTCTGCGCGCAGCTGAAGGAGCTGTTCATCCAGTTCTTGTCCCCGCCCTCGTCATAGCCGGTTTCAAAATACTTGTCGGCAAACGCGGCGTACATGGGCATCAGGTCCATGCCCTTGTAGCTTGCGCGCGTCAGCCAGGTAAAATGGTTGATGCCGGTCACGGTGGTATACAGTTCCTGGCGCTTTACGCCCTCGATGCCCGCTTCCGTTTTCAGCATCGAGCACAGAAGGTGCTGCGTGCCGAACACTTCATGGCAGCAGCCAAAGGCCTTCACCGCCGGGAACACTTCATACAGCGTGCGGACGCACAGGGACATGGGATTGGTGTAATTGATCACCCAGGCGTCCGGCGCAAAGTCGCGGATGGCCTCGGCGATGGTCACGTACATGGGAATGGTGCGCATGGCCCGCATGAAGCCGCCGGCCCCGACCGTGTCGCCGACCGGCTGATACACGCCGACGCGCTCAGGCAGGTGCACGTCCGAGCGCATCTCTTCAAACGTGGCCGGCAGGATGGAGATCACCACGAAATCCGCTCCCGTCAGCGCTGCCTGCAGGGAATCGCTCACCTCGTACGTCCAATGGGAAACAGCGTCCGGATGCGCGCTGATCCTGCTGCCGATGATCTGATTTTTTTCCGCAGCAGCGTGGTCGATATCATACAGCCGGACCGTACCGCACATATCCGCGTCCATGGCCAGGTCCGTCATGAACCCCCATGCCCAGCCGCGGGAACCGCCCCCGATATACGCGACAATCAGGTCTTTCGCCTTCTCATTCACATAAGAGCGCATACAAAGCCTCCATTTACACAAGGATACTGCCATCATATACCCCGGGCGCGGTCAAATGCAATATGCTTCAGAAAAAAAGCATCCCCGCCAAAGGCGCAGAAAAGCGCCGCCCCCCGATTTGGAGAGCGGCGCATAGGGACAGAACCATCAGGATTCGATCAAAGCGTAGGCGGGCATCCGTTTGCCCAGCCAGAGCCTTGACAAAAGCGCAAAAACGATCAGGATTCCCGTCAGCGCGATCACGTACACGGTCGTCGTCATCCCGTTCAGCAGGGAAACGACGCTTCCGGCTGCGAGCAGGCCGAGAACAACGATGTAGATGAGCAGGCCGAAAAGCTGGTTCATGTTCTGCTTGATGGCCTGCGCTTCGTTGATCCAGTCAAGCTTGGGCTTGCCAAGGTCGATCGCAAGGCTGACGCAGGTGCCAAAGTAGGCGAGCAGCGACGCCCAGACGAAGCACAGAATCGCGTAAGGCCAGAAGCCGGGGATCACGATCCCAAGCAGGATGCAGGGAATCGGCAGGCCAATCAGCGCGAAGATCAGGCCCATGTAAAGCTTGCTCTTAACGATGGTATTCGCGTCCACAGGCAGGCTCATCATGAGCCCGTGGCGGCGCCCCTCACGGCTGACGGCGGTGGAGGCTGCGGAATTCATGCCGAGCATAAGGCCCATCATCGCCGTCGCAAAAGCCGCGATCACGACCCTGGAAGTGCCTTCCTGCAGAATCATTTCAATGAACGGGCCGATACCGCCCTCAAACGATCCTCCGATGGAGACCATCATCAATACCGTCATCAGCGTCGGCATCACGATGGAGATCAGCAGGCCGTTGATGAAATACGTGGGGGTGTGCACCATTTCGCCGATTTCCCGCCTGACGAGCGCTTTCATGGCGCTCTGCTCGCTGTAGCGCACCTCGTCAAGCTTCACCTTTTTGCCGCTGACTGCCGTTTCAAGGCCCTTTGCGGCGGTTTTCACATAGCCCCTGCCGCACAGAAGGAGCACAAGCGCGAACGCGCCGATGCTCATGAGCAGTGTCCAAAGCAGGGAGATGCCGCCGCTTGCAAGCGCGTTGGCCGCAAAACGCACGGGCGGAATGCTGTCCGTCAGCCGATCCAGCACCGGTCTGATGCTCATGACTGCGCTGGCCATGGCTTCCTGATCCGAAGACCTTCCGCCAATTGCGCCCATGGAATAGGAAAAGGCGATATAGGCGATCAGGAATACGACGGAAAGGGCTGTCGTGACGGTCTCGCGGTGCTTCCAGAAGGAAGCGATGTGCGTCAGAAGATAGGCAAATAGCGCCGAAACGCAGAGCGGCACCACGGGCGAGAGCACCGTCACCGCAACGCTCCTCAAAAGCAGCGACGCGGAGAAGGATGTCCTGACCATGTATACGACGGTCCCGGGAATGATAAACAGGGCGCTGATCAGGACCTCTTCGACCCACTGTCCGCACAGCCGTGCGGCGTAAATGCGCTTTTCATCCACCGGCAGATAGGACAGGATGGCCATATCTCGGGACAGATAGAGCGAGCTCATGACCTGGAAAATGCCAAGGAAGAGGGTCATCAGCATGCTCAGGCCAACCAACAGCTTCAGGAGGACTTCCCCGGCCTGGACGGAAATCAGGAAATCCATGACCGTCCATTCAATGTACACCATGTATACCGCGACAAAGACGAGCAGCAGCCCCATCCAGATGGCGCGGGAAATCTTTTTCCCCTGCTTCTGGTTTTTGCCGGCGTTCATGGAAAAGGCGGCTTTCCATCCGCTCAGCTCCAGCTTCAAAAGTGCGAGGAATGCCTTCATTCTTCCTCAGCCCCTTCCGTTTCCGTCAGCTCCAGGAAAATCTGCTCCAGGTTCGCCGCGTGCTCGGCACTCTTGAGTTCCTCCAGCGTGCCTTCCGCGACCAGCTTGCCGTGGTTGATCATGGCGATCCTTGTGCACAGCTTTTCCGCGACGTCCAGCACGTGGGTGGAGAAAAACACGGTCTTTCCCTGTGCGCACTGCCGCTTCATTTCTTCCTTCAGCAGGAAGGCGGCCTTGGGGTCCAAGCCCATCATCGGCTCGTCCATGATCCAGATGGTCGGATCGTGCAGGAGCGCGCCGATCGTAGCCAGCTTCTGCCGCATGCCCTTGGAATAGCTCGCGATGCGGTTTCCGACCGCGTCCGTCAGTTCGAAGAGCTGCAGGTATTCGTCCATCTTCTGTTTCCTCTGTTCCGCGGAAACGCCGTAGATGTCCGCCATAAAGTTGAGGTACTCAAGGCCGGTGAGCCTGTCGAACAGATCCGCGCCGTCCGGAACAAAGCCGATCATCTTCTTGGCATTTATGGGATCCCTGACGATGTCCACGCCGTCCAGCAGCACCGTGCCCGAGGTGGGGATGAGAATACCCGTCAGCATTTTGATGGTGGTGGTTTTGCCGGCGCCGTTCGGTCCGATAAAGCCGAACAGTTCGCCCTTTTCCACCTTCATGGTCAGCTGATCCACAGCCCTGACGCCGGATTTACCGTATTCTTTGGTCACATCGATCAATTCGATCATACCGTTTATCTCCTTTCGGTCTCATCCGGACGCACTTCCCGGATGCTGGGGGCATTGTACCACGCGGTGCCGGACCCGGCAAGGGTCCCCTGCTCAAAATCAGCGCCAGTAATGCTCATTTGTCGCAAACGAAGCTTGTTTTGCGGAAAGAAAGCACGTATAATAGGCCCGATATTGAGGCACGGAGGGGTTATTCATGGTAAAAATCATCATGACCGTGATGGGCGTGTGCGCCCTGCTCGGCGGTCTGGACAGGATTCTCGGCAACAAAACCGGTCTTGGCAAAAGCTTCGAGGAGGGCTTCATGATCCTTGGCCCCATCGCGCTTTCCATGACCGGCATCATCTGCTTCGCGCCGGTGCTGAGCAATCTCCTCGGCACGGTGATCCGTCCCCTTTACCGCCTCGTCGGGCAGGATCCCGCCATGTTCGGCAGCATCCTTTCCATCGACATGGGCGGCTATCAGATGGCGACCCGGCTTGCGGAAAACGACGCCGTGGGGCGTTTTGCCGGCATCATCGCCGCCTCCATGCTGGGCTGCACGCTCTGCTTCACGATCCCGGTGGGCATGGGCATGTTTTCCGATCCGATCCGCGCCAATTTCTCCCGCGGCATTCTCTACGGCTTTATCTCCATTCCCGTCGCCATCTTTGCGGGCGCGCTCATCTGCGGCTTTCCCCTGCTCACAGCCCTGTGGCTGGACGTGCCGGTGGCCCTGCTTTCGGCGCTGATGATGTTCCTGCTCTTCAAATTCCCCGCCGCCATGATGAAGGCTTTTTCATGCTTCGCGCTCTTCCTCAAATGGCTCACCACCTTCGGGCTTGCCCTTGCTGCCTTTCAGTACCTGAGCGGCATCGTGGTTCTGAAGGATCTTATGCCCGTGGAGGAAGCCATGGGCATCATTTCCTCTATCGGCGTCACCATGCTCGGCAGTCTCCCCTTCGCAAAGATCCTCGAATGGGCACTGAAAAAGCCCATGACCGCCCTCGGAAAGCGCATCGGCATCGGTGCGGAGGGCGTGATGGGCATGCTGCTGTTTTATATGAACGCGACCCCCGGCCTCACGGCCATTCCGGGCATGAGCAGCCGGGCGCAGATCGTGGTCTCCGCCTTCGCCGTGTGCACCGGTTCCTGTCTGACGGCGCATTTCGCCTTCACCATGGACTGCGCGCCGGAGCTGGGCATTCCCCTGATCGTGACCAAGCTCCTTGGCGGCATCGTCGGCGCGGCTTTCGCGCTGTGGATGACGCGGAAAGAGGCATAACCGAATCAGCCGGAACCAGCGTGAAACGCGTTTTCAGTCTGTTTTTCCGTCCTGTTAAAAAGACCGGCCCCGAAACATCGAGGCCGGTTGTTTATTGGTCTGTCGCTTACGGGGTCACGCGGTTCGGGCCGCGGAAGATGAATTCGGCCTCCTTGATGGAAAGGCCGAAGATCAGCATGGTCAGCCTGTCCACGCCAAGGCCGAAGCCGCCGTGGGGCGGGCAGCCGTAGCGGAAGAAATCCATGTAGAACTTCACGTCCTCGCCAAGGCCCTTTTCATCCGCCTGTCTGCGCAGCGGCTCATACCGGTGCTCACGCTGCGCGCCGGTGGTGATTTCCGTGCCGCGCCAGATGAGGTCATAGCCAAGGGGATTGCCGTTTTCGTCCCGCATGTGATAAAACGCGCGCTTTTCGGGACCGTAATCGGTGACGAACAGGAATTCGTGACCGAACATGTCCATGCTCAGCTTCGCGCACAGATGCTCCGCCTCGGTGGTCAGATCGTTCTTTTCGCTCTCCTCGCAGGTATAGCCGTAGCGCTTTTCAAGCTCCGCGTACACGTCCTGAAGCTTCATGACCGGGAAGGGCAGCGTGGGCACGACGACGGGCTTATCGTACAGCCGTTTGATTTCCTCGCCGTATTTGTCGCTTACTTTCTGAAGGGCGTACTGCAGAAGCCTGGCTTCCTCGTCCATCACGTCCCGGAACGAATCGATATAGCTCAGCTCCACGTCAAAGCCGGTGAATTCCGTCGCGTGCTTGTTGGTGTAGGACTTTTCGGCGCGGAAGACCGGACCGACCTCGAAAATGCGGTCAAAGCCCGCCGCCATGGCCATCTGCTTATAGAACTGGGGGCTCTGGGAAAGATACGCCTTGCGGTCGAAATACTTCAGCTCGAACACATCCGCGCCGGATTCGCTCGCCGCGCCGATGAGCTTGGGCGTGTGAATCTCAAGGTAGTCCTGCGAAAGCAGGTATTCGCGCAGTGCCGCGACCAGGGCGGTCTGTGTTTTGAAGATGAGCAGGTTTTTCGGGCTGCGCAGATCGATCCAGCGGTAATCCAGGCGGGAATCGATCGCGGCGTCCTTGGTGATGGGCAGGGGCTCTGCGAGCGATTCGATCCGGATGCTCTCGGGCAGGATTTCAACCCCGCCAAGCTTTACGTATTCGTTCGCGACCGCCTGGCCTTCCACGGTCACAACGCTCTCGACCGTCAGCTGGTCCACCGCCGCGTCCAGCGCCTCGTTCTTCCCCTTCTCCACCGTCACCTGCATGGAGCCGGAGGCGTCGCGGATCACGAGGAACGCCATGGTGCGCTTGTTGCGCAGGTTTTCCACAAAGCCCTGAATACGGTTCATTTCACCGATTTTTACGTTGCTGATCATGCTTCTTTTCATGGTCGGTCATTCCTTTCCTTCAGCTGCCGAAGCCGGCAGGCGTTTTGCGATGTCCGCAGCCGTGTCTGCGATGGCGCATTCCCATTCCTCCCGGGTCTGCATGTCGCGCACGCGCACGTTGCCGCGCTCACGTTCCTCGCCGCCCGCGATCACCGTCCAGCGGGCCAGCTTGCCGGCGTATTTAAACTGCGCCTTCAGGCTGCGGGCCGCGTGATCGCAGTCCGCCTTGATGCCCGCCTGCCGCAGGTCCTGCGTAATGGCGTAGGCCAGGGCGCGGTCGTCGTCCGTCAGCGCAGCGCAGAACACGTCGATCACAGAGGGCGGGGGCGGAAGCAGGTCCTTGCTTCTCAGTTCGATCAGCACCCGCTCAAGCCCGATGCCAAAGCCCGCCGCGGGCGTCTCCGGGCCGCCAAGCTGGCCGACGAGGCCGTCGTACCGGCCGCCGCCGCACAGCGCAAGCCCTTCCCTGCCGGACTGCATGATGATTTCAAACACGGTCTTGGTGTAATAATCCAGCCCGCGAACGATGTGCGGATCCACCTGATAGGGGATCGCGCGAAGATCCAGCAGCGCCTTGAGCCGCTCAAAATGGCCGCGGCAGTCGTCACAGAGATAATCCAGGATGCTCGGCGCCTGGGCCGTGATTTTTTTGCAGCCCTCTTCCTTGCAGTCAAGAATGCGAAGCGGATTCTTTTCAAACCGTTCCTGACAGCTTTTGCACATATCCCCGATCCGCTCGCCGAGGTAGTTTCTTAGCGCCTCGTGGTATTTCGCGCGGCAGTTCGGGCAGCCGATGGAATTGATGTGTACGGACAGGTTTTCAAGCCCCAGTTCCTTCAGCAGGGTCAGAAGCGCTTCGATCAGTTCCGCCTCGACCGTCGGTTCCTTTCCGCCAAA
>CAMOIA010000031.1 GCA_946615785.1 uncultured Clostridia bacterium | reverse complement strand
ACCCCCGCGTGGCCTGCGCGTCCCCGGATCCGGATGCAATCGGGCAGGTAATTGCCCAGCTGGTTTTGGCGGATGGCGTTGACCCGGCCGACCCGGCTCTGGCAGACCGGATCGGCCTTGCCGGAAACATGTCCGACCTCATGATTTCCCTGTTCGGCATGTCAGAGCAGACCAATTCCTGCTTCATCGCCCTGCCGGACGGCGCGTTCCTTGTGACGGACAACCGGAGCGCCTCCAAATTTGACGAGTCCGGAAACCCGATCCCTTATGATCCCCGCACGCGGCCCTGGTATCAGCTGGCGACAGAGCGGGGCGGGCTCATTTTCACGGACGTGGAAACCGACGCCTTTACCGGGGACATCGGCATCGTCTGCGCCATGCCGGTCTATGTGAACGGACAGCTTGCGGCCGTGGTGGGTTCCGACCTGTTCCTGAACGCCATGCAGACCTATGTGCAGACGGCCTCGGAGAACGACAGCCTTCTGTGTGTCGTCAACGGCAACGGTCATGTGGTCTTTTCTCCGGTCAGCCAGGGCCTTTTGCAGGTTTTGCCCAAAGACACGGCCCAGGATCTGCGCAGCAGCGGCAACGCCGCCCTGTCCGCCTTCGTGACCGAGGCCCTGCAGGGCAAAACGCCCATGCGGCTGATCGATCTGGAGGACGGCGCATATTACGCGATCGGCGTGCCGGTGGAAAGCGTCGGCTGGGCGCTGGTATCCCTTTGCAGACAGGAAACCGCCCTCCAGCCCGTCCAGATGCTTCAGCAATCCCAGGCCGGCATCCAGGCAGAGGTTTCCGCCGCTTACCTGAAAGGCACCGGCGCGGCCAGAACCAACGCAACGCTGCTCCTGATCGGCATTACCCTTCTGATGCTGATCGCCTCGCTGATCATGAGCAGACGGATCGTCAAACCGCTGAACACCATCACGAAACGGATCTCGGAGCTGGATGAAAACAATCCGGTGTTCAAAATGGATGATACCTACCGCACGGGCGACGAGGTGCAGGAGCTTGCGGAATCCTTTGCGGACATTTCCCGCAAATCCATCGAATACCTCGACACCGTAAAGCGGGTCACCGCCGAAAAGGAGCGCATCGGCACGGAGCTCTCCCTCGCGACCCAGATCCAGGCGGCCATGCTGCCGCACATCGTGCCCGCTTTCCCCGACCGGAAGGATTTTGACATTCTCGGCTCCATGGACCCCGCCAAGGAAGTGGGCGGCGACTTCTACGATTACTTCCTGACAGACGACGATCATCTTTGCCTATTGATCGCCGACGTCTCCGGCAAGGGCGTCCCCGCGGCGCTGTTCATGATGGCATCAAAAATCATTCTGCAGAGTGTCGCCATGATGGGTGGCTCGCCCGGGGAGATCCTGACCAAGACGAACGAAGCCATCTGTTCCAACAACGAGGCGGATATGTTCGTGACGGTATGGATCGGCATTCTGGAACTGTCCACGGGAAAGATGACCTGTGCCAACGCCGGTCATGAATACCCGGTGTTCAAACGCCCCGACGGGAACTTTGAACTGTATAAGGACCGTCACGGCTTTGTGGTCGGCGGCATGGAAGGCGTGAAGTACAAAGAATACGAAATCCAGCTCAGCCCCGGCAGCAAGCTCTTTCTCTACACCGACGGCGTGCCCGAGGCAACCGATAAGGATCTGGAAGCTTTCGGCACGGAGAGAATGATCGGCGCGCTGAATGAAAACCTCGATGCAGCGCCGATCGAAGTGCTCAAAGGCGTGCGGAAAGCCGTGGACGGCTTTGTAAAGGATGCCGAGCAGTTTGACGATCTGACCATGCTCTGCCTGGAATACAAGGGATCTGAAGCGAAAGGAGGCAATGCCGAATGAAAGAAATCGTGGTACCCGCAGTGATTGAAAACCTTCCGAAGGTCGTGTCTTTCATCGAGGATGAACTTGAAGCGCTGGACTGCCCGGTCAAGGCACAGATGCAGATCGACGTTGCCGTCGACGAGCTCTTCACCAACATCGCCTCCTATGCCTACGACCCCGGCACGGGAGACGCGATCATACGGTTTGACTTTGACGAAACAGACCGTATAGTAACCATTTCTTTTATGGACAGCGGCATGCCGTTTGATCCGCTGGCCAAACCCGACCCCAACGTAAAGGTTCCCTTAAAAGAACGGCAGGCAGGAGGCCTTGGCATTTTCCTTGTCAAAAAAACGATGGACAGGGTAGAATACCGGTATGAAAACGGTATGAACAACCTGACGATACAAAAACAAATCTAAGGGAGGCACAACAGATGAAAACCGATGTGATTGTGGTTTCCAGCAATGGAAGCCACATGGAAGAAGCACTTGCCGAAGTGGAAAAAATCGCCGTGTACAAGGAGCTTTCTCCCAAAAACGCCCTGCACCTCCGCCTTCTGACCGAGGAAATGATGGGCATGATGCGCTCCATCACCGGCGAAACGGAAGGACAGTTCTGGATCGAAGAAGAACAGAACGAATACCAGCTGCACCTGAAGGTTAAGACCCGCATGGACAGCGAAAAGCGGAGCCAGCTTCTTGCGGCTTCCAGCACCGGCAAAAACGAATCCGCAAAGGGCCTCATGGGCCGCATCCGGGATTTTTTTGAGCGCGGAACGGACGAAGACGTCCTGTCTTTTTCAAGCGCGCTGGTGCAGCCCGACAGCTATGACTATGCCTCTTCCTCCCCTCTGGACTGGGAATGGTCCATGATCCGGTATGAGGAAAGCCTTTCCCGGCGCATCGGTGAAGACGACACCGAAGCCAGGGAAGCCTGGGACGAGCTTGAAAAGTCCGTCGTGTCACACGTGGCGGACGATATCAAGGTTTCCATCCGCGGACGCAATGTGGAAATGACGATCATCAAAAAACTGGCCTGACCAAATATTGAATGAAAAGGAGATCATCGCATGAACATCACTGCAAACAAAGAAAACAACGGAACTCATCTGGAACTCGTCCTCTCCGGACGTCTGGACACTGTCACGGCACCCCAGCTTGAGGAAGCGCTGAACAAAGACCTGGACGGCGTCGAAAGCCTGACGCTGGATTTTTCCAGCCTCGATTACATCTCCTCCGCAGGCCTTCGCGTGCTGCTTTCCGCCCACAAACTGATGAGTCACCGTCAGGGCGGCATGAAAATCAAGGGCGTGAACGAGATTGTGAAGGAAGTATTTGACGTGACGGGTTTCTCGGACATTCTGAACATCGAATGAAGGAGGAGGCAGCGATGAAATCTGACGTCATTTTGATCGACAGTCATGGCAACGGCTTTAAAAAAGCTGTTGAAGAGACCTGGAAGACAGCCGCCTATGTCGGTTTGAGCCGCAAGAATTCATTGCGTCTTCAGCTTTGCACGGAAGAAATGCTCTGCCTGATCCAAAGCGTGACGGGTGAAACGCAGGCTTCTTTCTGGATCGAATTCGAGAACAGCAATTGCGAAATGCACCTGACCACGAAAACCGAAATGAACAAGGAAAAACGGGCTTTGCTGCTTTCCAGCGCGACCTCCAGAAAAAACGAAGCGGCCAATTCGTTTCTTGGAAAGGTTCGGGACGCGTTCGAGACGGCGATGCTGTCCGATGTGAATCATGAAGACCCGATCCCGGAGGATCTTCTTCCAGATCTTGTGAATCGTCTGATTGAAATTCCCGAATGGGACGGCTACGAGCGCTCCGTTTTAAAAAGCATCGCGGACGATGTCAAGATCGGCATTCGCGGCAAAAACGTGGAATTGATCTTTTGCAAATCGTTTGCATAATAACCGCCCTCCCCCTGACGCTTTGGTATGTTCCCGGAAAGTCTGATTGGATCTTTACGCCGCGGAAAACGCCAAAGCGTTTTTGCGTATCCCTTGCATGCGCCGCCGGGCGATTCCCGGCCGGACCGCCCGGCAGGATGCGCCCCAGGCCCCGGCCTGCTTCAGATCAAAATCAAACAGTGAAAAGGTGCTTATATGAAACAGAAATGGAAACGCCTGATCCTTGCGGTTCTGACGGCCGCGCTGCTGATGCCCTCCGCACGTGGCGAAACGGTGCCTTCGGATATGCCTGGAAACGCCGTCGAAAGCATTCTGAACGGAATGACGCTGGAAGAAAAAGTCGGGCAGATGCTGATCGCTTCCTTCCGCACCTGGAAGGAAGGAAGCATAAACAGCGGGTCAGGCGCCAAAGCCGTCACCGAACTGAACGAGGAAATGCGCGCCTTCCTGGCCGCGTACCACGTCGGCGGCACCACACTGTTTGCGGAAAACTGCCGGGACGCGGAGCAGACCCTGACGCTGGTCAGCGATCTGCAAAAAGCCAACCAGGCAGGCGGCGGCCTGCCCCTGCTTGTGACGGTCGACCAGGAGGGAGGCAGCATCGTGCGCCTCGGCTTTGGCACCACCGGCCCGGGCAACATGGCCCTGGCTGCCACGGGGAACCCCCAGAACGCCGTGCTGATGGCCAAGGTGTACGGAGAAGAAATGCGCCTGCTCGGCATTCACGCGGATTTTGCGCCCGTGGTGGACGTGAATAACAATCCCAACAATCCGGTCATCGGCGTCCGCGCTTTTTCGGACGATCCGCTCGTGACCGCGCGCTACGGCGCCGCCTATGTGGAGGGGCTGCACCTTGCGGGCACGATGGCGACGCTGAAGCATTTTCCCGGTCACGGCAACACCGACACCGACAGCCATACCAGCTTTCCCCGCATCGACGCGACCCTTGAGGAACTGCAGGCCTGCGAACTTGTGCCCTTTCAGGCAGGCATTGACGCGGGGGCGGATATGGTGATGACCGCCCATATTCAGTATCCGCGCATCGAACCGAAAACGTACGTCTCCATCTCCACGGGCGAAAGCGTCTTCCTGCCCGCCACCATGAGCCGCACGATCTTGACCGGCGTTCTTCGAAACCAGATGGGCTTTGAAGGCGTCATTGTATCCGATTCGCTGGATATGGCGGCGATTTCGGACCATTTTACGGACGAGGATATTCTGCGGCTGACCATCGAAGCGGGCATCGATATGCTGATTCTGCCGATCGTCCGGGACAGTGTCATTTTCCAGCGGGTCAGGAACATGGCGGAAACAGCCATAAGGCTTGTCAGGGAAGGCGAAATCTCCATGGAACGGATCGACAGCTCCGTTCGGCGCATCCTGACGCTGAAAATGAAATACGGGCTCCTTGCGAAAACCGACTTTTCCGTCTCCAAGGCGCTTGTTTCCGCCGCGGTAAACGGCGTCGGAAGCGAAGAGAACCGGCTGACTGCCTGGCTGATCACCCAGAAGGCGCTGACGCTGGTCAAAAATGAAAACAGTGCTTTCCCCCTGCATCTTCAGCCCGGCGACAAAACCCTGATCCTGTTCGCGGATTCCTGCGCCAGCCGCTCCGGGGCGGGCGCTTTGGCGGAGCGGATTCTGTCCGACCAGGGCATGCTGCCCGAAGGCGCAAAAATCACCGTGATGACCAACACGTATGACAACGGTGCCACCTGTCTTTACGCCGCAAAGCGCGCCGACCACGTGATCCTCGTCAACCGCGTGTATCAGTCAGAATGCCTGAATCCCAACACCGGAGACGGCTTTTCCACCTCCACTTTTGACCGGATCATCGAAATGCGGCATGAAAAAGGGCTGCCAGTGATCCTCGTGTCCTGCCAGCTTCCCTATGACGCCGCCCGTTTCCCCGAAGCGGACGCCGTCCTGCTGGCCTATGCCTCCAGCGCCATGCGCACCGTGCCGCCGACGGCAGGCGAGGGCAGCGCATACGCGCCGAACCTTCCCTGCGCCCTGTGCACCTGCTTCGGCATGGGAGAGGCGCTGGGGCAGCTGCCCGTCAGCCTGCCTGCGCTAAGTGATGAGTATACGCTGACGACGGATATTTACCTCCCCATCGGCGTCCGGTAACCGCGGCGACGGACCTTGCTGCGTCGTCAGGCTGCGCCGATCCGTCCGTGCCCCGGGCGGAGCCATCCCGGCTGTATCTTTCATGCGCTTTCGGCTGATCGCAGCGCGTGATTTTACAAGCTCTCAAACGTTTTATGATTGCATTCATGACGTTTCTGTGATAAAATTGTAATAGAATTGACACTTGTAACCGTTATGATCTCCCATCACAGGAGGCAAGCCATGAGAGCCATTTCGACCCGGTCCGTCCGGCGTTATCTGATCCCGCTCTTTTTCCTGTGCGCGCTCTTCCTCTGCCAGGCTGCCGCTGCGGACACGCTTGGCTACGGAAGCGTTACGGCGGACAGCCAGGCCGCCTATGTGGATTTCGGCTATCAGCGCGTGGAAAGCTTACCCCAGCTTGAGGCCTTCCTGGATCAGATGCCCAATCTGAAAAAATGCGACATGTTCGCCACCAATATGACCCGCGCATGGGCAAAGGAGCTGAGCGAAAGGTACCCGGACGTGGAATTCGGCTGGACGTTCCGCATCAACTGCACCAACAAGGACACGCACATCATCCGTACGGACATGGAGGTCTTTTCCACCCTGCACAACAACCAGAGCCTCCAGCACACCAGCGAGGATTTTGAGGTGCTTCGCTACTGCACCCATCTCAAGGCGCTGGACCTGGGGCACAACGCGGTCACGGACCTAAATTTCGTTTCCACCCTCACGGACCTGCGCGTTCTGATCATCGGCCGCAATCAGGTCACAAGCCTCGAGCCGCTTCAGAACTGCACAAAGCTCGAATATCTGGAAGCGTTCACCAACCGCATCGAATCCATCGCACCGCTGCTCTCCTGCACACACCTTATGGACCTGAACATTCCGAACAACCGCATCAAGGATCCGGAGCTTTTCGCGCAGCTCACCTCGC
Source organism: uncultured Clostridia bacterium (assembly GCA_946615785.1). Taxonomy (GTDB): domain Bacteria; phylum Bacillota; class Clostridia; order Christensenellales; family Aristaeellaceae; genus RUG756. Next base: position 3,328 of record CAMOIA010000031.1, on the reverse strand, counting down.
TGCGCCGTCTGTGGGCTTTCAATTACGCCTGGAGCAGCCTGAACGACAACCAGGTGGCGTGGAGCCTGCGCTCCATGGTCGCCTCCGCCCTGCCGGGGTGCGAAACGGACTGGAAAAACAGCGGCACCGGCGGCACCTGGCGCACCTTGGACGGCACGGACAAAGGAAAAAAGGTGCCGCATTATGAAGTAATCTACCAGATGTTCCAGAGCGGCGAATACATTCCCTTCGCGGAAAGCGAACCGTAAAAACACAAAATGGAAGTTAAAAGGGCGCGCGATTGTAAAATTACACGATCGCGCGCCTTCGCTATTGCCTTTTTGTTCATTTTGCGATATGATAACCATGCCGCGGTGCGGCGGATGGGCCCCGTGCGATGAGCCGGTGTGAACCCTGTCAGGTCCGAGAGGAAGCAGCAGTAAGCATTTTGGCGCGTGTGCTGCGGTACAGTCTGTCCGTCGTATCGTGGTTTTTTATGTTTTTTTACGGGAGTTTGGCATGGATGGAATGATGATTTCCTGCATCGTCAGGGAACTGCGGCAGAAGCTTGCCGGCGGCCGCGTGGACAAGGTGAACCAGCCGGAAAAGGATCTTCTGATCCTGCAGGTGCGTTCCCTTGGCGGCACGCACCGGCTGCTGTTGTCCGCGTCGCCGGACACAGGGCGCCTGCACCTGACGCGGGAAAGCTTCGTCAATCCCGTCGAAGCGCCGATGTTCCTCATGCTCATGCGCAAACACATCACCGGCGCGCGCATCCTGGACATTGCGCAGTGGCAGGGCGATCGCGTGGTGCTGATTACCCTGGAGTGCAGGGACGAGCTCGGCGATCTGGCCCAAAAGGAAATGTACCTTGAACTGATGGGCCGGCATTCCAACCTGACGCTGGTTGAAAACGGAAAGATCATCGATTCGATCCGCCACATCACCTATGACATGAGCCGCGTACGGCAGGCCCTGCCGGGGCTTGCCTTCGTGCCGCCGCCCGTGCAGGACAAGCTGAACCTGCAGACGGCGACGGAAGCGGACGTCTGCAGCGCCCTCCGGCAGTACCCGGGCCGGGTGGACCGCGCCATCGGCCGCGCCATCCGGGGCATCGGCCCTGACACGGCAAGGGAGCTGGCCCTTCGCGCGACCAGTCTTGAAAACGCCGAATGGGACGAAGAGACCCTTCCCGGCATCGCCTCGCGGCTGCACCGTTTTCTCACACAGCTGCCGGAGCATTTTCAGCCGACCCTTGTCGTTAACGAAAGCGGCGCCGCGTGCGGCGTTCTGCCCTTTTCCTTCCTGTCCGTCCCGCCCGCCCTGCAGCGGCCCTGCGCCGACAGCGGAAGCGCCATGGACGCCTATTTCAGCGGCCGCGACCTTCGGCTGCGCATGGAGCAGCGAAGCGCCTCCCTGCGCCACCAGGTGAAGCAGGCGCTGGACCGGTGCTGGAAAAAACAGGCGCTGCAGGATGAAGAAATCGCAAGCAGCAGACGCATGGAGGAATGGCGCGTCATCGGCGAGCTTCTGACCGCGCAGGGCTACCAGATTCCCAAAGGCGCAAAGCAGGCCCAGCTTACCAATTACTACGACGAAAACGCCTCCGTCATCACCGTGGAGCTCGATCCCGCCCTGACGAGCGCGCAGAACGCGCAGAAGTATTTCAAAAAATACCGCAAGGCCCACGCCGCGCTGCGGCTCGCGGGCGAACAGAAGGAAAAAACGGAGCGGGAGATCGCCATCCTGGAAAACGCGCTGGACGACCTTGACAAATGCGAAACGGAGGATGAAATGCGCGAAGTGCGCGCGTTCCTTGAAAAAAACGGCATCCTCAAGGCCGCCCCGCAGCGCAGGGGCGCAAAGCGCGCGCCCGTATCCAGACCGCACCACTACTGCACGCGCGACGGACTGCATGTGTACGTCGGCAAAAACAGCGCGCAGAACGAGCGCCTCACGCACGACGCGCAGGGAAGCGACCTGTGGCTGCACGCAAAGGACATGCCCGGAAGCCACGTCATCCTGAAAAAAGGGGACGGCGAGCCGCCGAAGGCTTCCCTGGAGGACGCCCTGCGCCTTGCGGCCTATTATTCCAGCGCCAAAGGGCTGCGCGTCCCCGTCGACATGACCGAAAGGCGGTATGTAAAAAAGCCGGGCGGAACGCCCGACGGTTTCGTGACCTATACGCACCAGCAGACGGTGCTTGTGACGGCAGAGGAAAAGGACATCCGCGCGCTTGAAAAAATGGACAAATAGAAACGGATGCCCCAAAGTGCCGCTGCCCCCTATTTTTTCACCCGCTATGTTAAGCAGGCTGGTCTCCTGCGGAACCCCTCTGCCGTCCCCTGGCAAGTCCTTGCGGACGAGGGGGCATGACATCCTGATCCCTGACGCGGAGTCCATTTTCAGAAATGTGGGTAAAAACAGGAAGCTGGCGAACACCCCAGGAACATCCTCTGCAAGTATTATAGCGGCGCGTATTTCGATTGTCAAGGACAAAATCAAAGCGAGGCATAAAGAATGGAAATCAACTGGTACCCCGGGCATATGGCAAAGGCCAGGCGCGATCTGGAAGAACAGATCCGAAAAGCCGACGTGGTCATCGAATTGTGCGACGCGCGCATTCCCTATTCGAGCCGCAATCCGATCCTCAGGCGCATGACCGCGCGGAAAAGGACGATCACCGTGCTGGGGAAGAGCGACCTTGCCGACCCCGCGCTTACGGACGCCTGGGTGCGGTATTACCGCGCGCAGGGCGTCAACTGCATGGCCGTGGACGTGAATAAACAGAGCAAAAACGTGATGCGCGCCATCGAAGAAGCGGCACGGGAGGGCGTTGACCGCGCCATGGAACGGGGCATCCGGAAAACCGTGCGCGTGATGGTGGCCGGTGTGCCGAACGTGGGCAAGTCCACGCTCATCAACCGCCTGCACGGGCAGAACATCGCGGTCACAGGCGACAGGCCCGGCGTCACGAAGGGCATCCGGTGGATCAAAGCGGGGCCGTATCTTGAACTGATGGACAGCCCCGGCCTTCTCTGGCCGCGCCTTGACGATCAGGTCAGCGCGAGGCGGCTGTGCTACACCAGCGCTATCCGCGACGAGGTGATCGACATCGAAGCGCTCACCATCCACCTGCTTGAAGACATGATCGACGCGGTGCCCGAGCGGGTGGGCGAGCGCTATCATCTGTCCGACCTTTCCCTGCGCGGGGAAGCGCTGCTTGAGGACGTGTGCCGAGGCCGCGGCTTTCTGATAAAGGGCGGCATCGCGGATACGGAGCGCGCCTGCCATGTGGTGCTGGATGAGTACCGCGGCGGGAAGCTGGGCCGGATCACCCTGGAAAAGC
>CAMOIA010000030.1 GCA_946615785.1 uncultured Clostridia bacterium | reverse complement strand
TATTTGAGCCCATTGGCTCGATGGTGGTGGACATCGGCGGCGGAACCACGGAATGCGCGGTGATTTCCCTTGGCGGCGTCGTCATTTCAAAGGCGATCCGCATCGGCGGCGTCAAAATGGACGAAGCCATTACGGCCTATGTCAAAAAGGAATTCAACATTCTGATCGGCGACAGGACGGCGGAGGACGTAAAAATGAACCTCGGCTCCGCCTTCCCGAGCAAGGAATACCGCGAATGCCCCGTGCGCGGCCGCGACATGGTGACGAACCTGCCGCGAAACGCGGTACTGGGGTCGGACATGGTGTACGAGGCGCTGCAGCCTCCGATCCAGGCCATCCTGTCCGCCATCCGGTTTGTCCTGGAACGCACGCCGCCGGAGCTTGCGGGCGACGTGATGAAGGGCGGCATCCACCTGACAGGCGGGGGCGCGAACCTTCTTGGCCTGGATCAGTATATCGCGAGCGAGCTTGGCATCCCGGTGCTGCTTGCCAAGGATGCCTCCGCCTGCGCGATCCAGGGCGTGGGCCAGCTGACGGACAGCTTTGAAATGCTGCACCGTATCGGCCGCTCCAGTTTCCTGCGTGAAGATGAGGAAGAGTGAAACCCATGGCGAAACGCGAAGAATACGACGAATCGCTGTACGTCCGGCCCAGGGAGGGCACGGAAAGTGAAAAGAAGGAAACGGCGCCGGCAGATGAAGGCGCCGCTTCGGATATCCCCAAAACGCCGGAACGGACGGAAAAGCCCAAGGGCAGGCGGCGCCGCTTCATGGAGGACGAGCCGCCGGCGGAAGGCGAAAAGCCTGATCAGGACGGCGAAGAACCGTCAGGTGAAGACGAGGCCGAAAATGCCGAGGAAGACGCGCGCCGGGCGGAAGAGGCCGCCAGGCGCCGGGGGCATAACGACCGGAAGGGCAAAAAACGCATCGGCAGCGGAAGCGGTTTTTATTCCGACGACGCTTCGGGGACTTTCAGGCGGGCGCTTGTGATCATCCTGATCGTGGGCCTGTTTCTGGTGGTCGCGGTGATGACGGTGTCAAGCTTTGTGGACGTGCCCATGCTGGAAACGCCCCGCCGGCTCACCAGCGCCGTGGTGACGCCCGTACAGCGTCTTTTTTCCTCTGCGGTCGATTCCGTTGCCTCCTATGTGCGAACGCTCAAGATCCGCGGGGAAATCGAGTACCGGTACGAGGAGCTTTTAAAACAGCTGGACGATCTGGCGAGCCAGGCGGCCATGGCGGAGGAATACCGCAACCGCCTCGCCCAGTATCAGGACCTTGAATCGGAAATGGCGCGCAACGAGGACATGCTGCCCATTCCCGCCGCGGTGATCGGACATGACACCGGCAATTATTTTTCCGTCCTCACCATCGATATCGGCTCCCGCCAGGGGGTTGAGAACAACATGGCTGTGGTCTATGCCGGCGGCCTTGTCGGCTATACCTACGACGTGGAGGCCACACAGTGCAAGGTGCTGTGCATCATCGACGGCGATGCGACCGTCGCGGCCATGGTGTTTTCAAGCCGTGACCAGGGCTCTGTGAAGGGCACCATGAGCATTGACGGCACCGCGATGTGCCGCATGTATTACCTGCCGGACAATTCCCTGCCCCGTCCGGGCGATCTGGTTGTGACAAGCGGCGTTGGCGTGGAATTCCCAAAGGGCATTCCCATCGGGTACGTGCGCGAATCCACCCGCGGCATGGACGAGAACAAAAGCTACATTGTGGTCGAGCCCATCGTGGATTTTCAGCACCTTGAATATGTGGTGGTCTATCGCTATCGCCCGGCTTACACGGAAAAAGTGCAGGCGCGCATGAGCGGTGCCGAAGCGACCCTGATCCCGCTGCGCTCTCCGCGGCCGCAGCCGACGTTCCAGATCAGCAACGGAAATACGGCGGAGGAGACGCCGGATCCGAACGCGACGGAAACCCCGGTCCCGACGGAAACCCCGACGCCTACGCCGGAACCGACCCCGACCCCAACTTTGGACCCGAACGCCACCCCGATTCCTGAGAACCTGAGCTACAACGCGCCGGAGAACCTGGCGGGCACGCCGACGCCTTCTCCGACCCCGGAACCCACACCCTCGCCGACGCCGGAACCCACCTTTGATCCCGGCAGTCTGACGGTGGAGGAAGAGGAGGACTGACGGCGGATGAAGACCACCACCTTCCGGAAATTCCTTGTGGTGCTTCCGGGTACCTTCCTCGTTTATCTCCTGGATGCGTGCGTGATGGATTATCTGCCCATCTTCGGCGTCAAGGGAAACCTGCTCATCGCTTTTATTGCCGTCGTCATCGTATCCGGGGGCAAAAAAGCGGCCTTCTGTGTTTCCGCCCTGGTGGGCATCCTGACGGAGACCATGCTGGGGGCCGTGGAGGGACTGTACATCATTGCCTACCCGATTCTGACCATGCTCTGGGCGCAGGCCTTTGCCGACCGCAGCGACAGACAGCGTGAAAAGCGGGAAATGCTGCATCCGAACAAACCGCAGGAGGAGCTGCCGGCGCTGCTCCGCATTTTTCTCGCCGCGGTGCTGATGACCGCGAGCATGCAGATCGTTCTGCTTGTGTATGTGTACCTTGCGGGTACGGAGATTACCATGCTCCATGTGACCCGCGCGTTTTTCATCGTGCTGCTGACGGGCGGACTTTCCGTTCTGATCGCGTTCCCCGTCCGCATGATTCTTGGCCTGTACCGGCGCAAGAAAACCCTTGAAGAGGAAGGAGTGCATTTGTGAAAAGGAAGGAGCGGAAAGCCAATTCCCCGGAAAGAACCATGCGCTTCCGGTTCATATTTTTCCTGGTCGTGGTCATTCTGGCCTTCGGCTACATGCTCTACGGCACCTACCGTCTGCAGATCGTAAACGGCGAGCAGTATGCCGAGAGCGCGGATGCCTCCGGCACCAAGACCATTGCGGTAAAGGGCATGCGCGGCATGATCGTGGATACGAACAGCGTCATTCTTGCCAAGTCCGAGGTCGCCTATGACCTGACTTTTCAACGAACGAGCAGCGAAAATTCGTGGAACGATTATGTTGAATTCACGCGTTCCATTCTTTCGACGCTGGATATCCTGGACGAATACGGCTGCGCGCTTTCCGTGAGCACGCCGCTTCAGTTCAACGAAGCGACAGGTCTATGGGAATTCAACTTTGGCTCCGGCGTTTCCGAAAGCGTTCTGGAAACGCGCGAGCGCCAGTGGCGGCAGAACCATTACCTGACAAACTCCGTCTACGACGATCCGGAGGAGTGCTTTGTGCGGCTCTGCCAGCGCTACGGGCTTGCGGATTCGGCGGACGGAAGCCGGAAAGCCATCGCCACGGTCACACAGGCGCGGGCGCTTGAGGTGCTTTCCGTTTACAACGAAATGCAGATGAACCTCTTCAACTCCGTTCCTGTGACCATCGCAAAGGACATCCCCTACGACGCGGTGACGCGGATCGAGGCCAATTCGCTTTCGCTTCGCGGCATGGGCGTTGCCGTGGGTGAAAAGCGCATTTACCCGCAGGGGACGCTGGCCAGTACCGTCATCGGTTATACCGGCGCCATCCAGAACGCGACCCGCTATTATAACGAGCTGCAGCCCCAGGGCTACGCGCTCAACGACCACATCGGCCTTGACGGCGTGGAGTATTCCATGGAATCCTGGCTGACAGCCTGCATTTCCGAGCGGCAGGGAAGCCGCATTGTGGAAAAGGACTCCAACGGAAAGATCACCCGCGAGCTGGCGTACTACGAACCGACGGACGGAAACACCGTGAAGCTGACGCTGGATGTGAACATGCAGCGCGTGGCGGAGGAAGCCATCGCGAAAAACGTGGACGCCGTGCGAACCCTGCAGGAAGAGACCATGCAGAACGGCTCCTGGAATGAAACCAACCGGATGAAAATAGATTCCCGCGACTGGCAGCAATACCCGATTCAGCTGGCGGATACGGGCGTGTTGCTCGTGATGGACGTGAATACGGGCAATCTGCTCGCGTCCGCACAGTATCCCACCTATGACCTGAATGCGATGGTCGCCGGCGGCGAGGCCGCGCGGGAGATCGTTCTGGACGAGAGCAACATCCTGATGAACTATGCCACCCAGACCCGCGCCGAGCCCGGATCCATTTTCAAAATGTGCACGGGCCTTGCGTGCCTGAGCAACAGCGACGTGACGGGCTTCACGGTGGACACGCGCATTTCCGACGGCGGCAAATTCATGGTGTACACCAAGAACGAGGCTGAAGCCCCGACCTGCTGGACCAATTATCCGGACCGCCACAGCGACCAGACCATCGTGCAGGGGCTGACGAACAGCTGCAATTACTTCTTTTATACGCTCGCGAGCTATCTTTACGGCCAGCACGGCGAGCACGCGAACGAGCAGTATCTGTATAAATACGCAGCCAAGATGGGCATGACGAGCAAAACGGGCATTCAGCTGCCGGGCGAACTGAGGCCCATCGTGGGGAACCAGCAAAACCTGTATGACACCACGGTTTCCCTTTCCGAACAGGTGACCGATACGCCCATCATCGTCGCCAACGCCATCAAGCGCCACCTGATTAACTACGGCGCGACGTACGGCATCGAATATGACAATGCGCGCCTTGACCGCACCATCAAGCAGCTGATGGACATGGCCATCAACACCGGTTCCGACTACTGGGTGGAGAATGCAAGGCCCATTCTGATGAGCGAGCTCAACATGACGCGCACCATGGTCATGCAGGCCGCGCTGATGAGCGATTTGTGGATTTACCTCAACACCATCAAATGGGGCGGAAGCCAGGAGATCCAGGTGGGCATCGGGCAGTCCATCACGCTGCTCACGCCGGTTTCGGTCGTGCGCTACCTGGGTTCGCTGGCGGAAGGAAAGGTATGGAATGTAAACATCATCGATTCCATTATTTCACCGGACGGCGAGATCCTTTCCTCCACGGAACCGAATCTTTTCAATTATCTTGAAGACGCGCTGCCCTACCTTGCGTATCTGCACGAAGGCATGGCCGGCGTGGTTGACGACGGCGGTACCGCCGTGCGCTATTTCCGCACCTGGAAGTACACCGCTTCCGACTGGATCATGGGGAAGACCGGAACCAGTCAGATCACCATCGGCGGCATCAAGCTGGACCTTGAAAACAACGCGTGGTTCATCTGCCTCGCACCGAAGGAAAACCCGAAAATCGCGGTGGTTTCCTTTATTCCCAACGGCTATGCCGGCGCGCACGCCACGCAGGCGGCCCGCGACTTTATCGGCTGGTACCTGGATGAAATCAACAAGGGCGAGGAAAACCTGACCCTGCCCGGCGGCAACCAGCTGACCCCCTGATCAAAATGCGACATCGGATTGGAAAGGAGGCGGAGGCATGGGAAGAGCCTATCTGATTGCGTCCGGAAAAGGCGGCGTGGGCAAGAGCACGGTCGCGTCGTCCCTTGCGCTGGCGCTGAAAGCCAGGGGCGTATCGACTGTGCTGTTTGACGGCGACGTGGGCCTTCGCTGCGCCGATCTGATGCTGAACATGCAGGATCAGGTGGTTTTTGACCTGGAGGACATTCTTTCGGGCGCCGTGCCCATCGAGAACGCGCTGTATCCCGTCGGCGGTCCCAACTCCTGTCTTTCCCTGCTCGCGACTTCCCAGACCCTCAGGGCGGGGGAGGTGCGCGCCAAGGATGTCCGGAAGGTGGCGGAAAAACTCAAGGCGCGCTTTGACGTCGTCATCATCGACGGTCCCGCGGGCATCGGGCGCAATTTAAAGCTGCTGACAGGCGCCGCGGACGATGTGATCCTGGTGTGCAACAGCGATCCCGTTTCCGTACGCGATACGGAAAAAACGGCTGAGGTCCTGCGGGACCTGCACGCCCATCCGTACCTGATCGTGAACCGGCTGGTGAAAAAAGAGGTGCTTCGCGGGCGTGCGACGCCGCCGAAAGCACTCGCGGAGAGCATGGATTTGCGGCTTCTTGGCATGGTGCGGGAAAGCCTTCTGGTGCCCCGCGCGCTGCTGGACAACAAATCCGCCTATGAGGCGGGGGACGCCGCCGTGAAGAGTGCGTTCGACCGCATTGCGTCGCGCCTGATGGGCGAGGACGTTCCGCTGCCCAGGGCCGAAAAGAGCGCCGTCATGAGCTTTTTCACAGGAAGGAGGCTGTAATCCGGTATGATGCTTTCCGAAACCCGGCGCCGCAACCGGGCGCATTTTGACTGGCAGCTGCTCGCGGCTGTGTACGCGCTGTCGCTCTTTGGCATTTACTGCATCTCGTCGGCGACGTACGATCCGGACAAGGGAACGGATCTGAGTCTGCTCACGCTGATCATGAACAGCCGTTCCTCGATGTGGCAGAGCATTTTTGTGCTGGCTTCGCCCGTTGTCGTCGCGCTGACGGTGTCCGCGCCGCTGGATCTGTTCCGCGGCAGGCTGACGCGCGTGATTTACTTTGCCGTGGTGTTCCTTCTGATCGCCACGCTTGCGACCGCAAGCCTGGTGAACGGTACGCGCAACTGGTTCAATACCGGTGTCGGACGCGCGTTTCAGCCGGCGGAGTTTTCCAAAATGGCCGTGCTCCTTGCCCTTGCGCGCCACTTTACGCGCAGCGAGAAGCCCATGAGTTCTTTGCGGGATTTTATCCGCACGATGCTCATCGTGGGCATTCCGGCCGGCATCGTGCTTTTGCAGGGTGAAACGGGGTCGGTCGTCGTCATCGGCGTCATGTTCATCATCATGGCGTTTTTCTCCGGCGCGGACATCCGCCTGATCCTGGGCATGGTGTTCACCGTGGCGCTCGGCATTGCGGCCATCATTGCCTACGCGCTGATGACCGGTTCAAACGATTACCGCATTCTGCGCCTTCTGGCGTTCACCGATCCGGCGAGCTATTATTCCTCTGGCGGATACCAGCTGATGAACTCGCAGAAGGCCATCGGCTCCGGCCAGCTGACGGGTGTCGGCGCGTTTACGCTGGGCACGGTCACACAGCTTGGCGGCGTTCCGGAAAACTCCACGGACTTTATTCTTTCCACCATCGGCGAAGCGTTCGGGTTTGTCGGCGTCGCCGCAGTCCTTGCGACCTATCTGTTCATCATCCTGCGCATGATGTACCTTGCCCGGTTCACGCAGGACCGGTACGGCCGGCTGGTGATCATGGGCGTCATGGGCATGCTGTTTTTCCATGTGTTCCAGAATGTCTCCATGTGTCTGGGCCTGATGCCCATTACGGGCATTCCGCTGCCGTTCCTATCCTACGGCGGCTCCAATTACATGACGAACATCGCCGGCATCAGCCTGGTGCTCAACGTCGTCCGCTCCAGAACCGGAAACAGCGCCGAAAGCGCGGGTTCATATGCCGAGAGCACCGGCATCAAACGTTTCCTTTCCCGGCGCAGCGATCCGATCTGGCATCGTGAAAACAATTATATGTGAATAAATTGTGAACAATAAACAGTGTGCGCAACAAAATCGTCACAAAGCCCGTCTTATAGGTGAGGTGATGATCATGCGTACACTGTTTGTTCTTTCAGGCGATGAAGCCCAGAAGATCCTTTCCATTGACGAAAACGACCGCAGGGTCTATGTGGACGGGCACGAATGCCCGCTGACGAAGCAGGAATACAGCCTTTTGCAGGAGCTGGCGCAGCATACCGACACCCCCGTTTCCCGGGAAAACATTTTGAAAAACGCCTGGGGATTCCTTTCCATGGGCGAAACCCGCACGGTGGACGTGCACGTGCAGCGCCTGCGCCGCAAGCTGGGCCGTGATTCCATCGAGACGGTATACCGCATCGGCTACCGCCTCTGCGCGGAAGCGGTATAATGGGCGCAGCGGGAAATCCAGCATCCTGAAAACGCCGCTAAAACCGTCCGGCATTCCGATTCTGCGATGCCACACCCGCCTTTGGCGGACATTGAAAATGGAAAAGCGATCAGGCCCTGCGCCGCAAAAACGCGGCGGGGGCTTTACTTTGTCCCCCCGTTTGTTTATAATAGGACGGTAAACTGACTGAAAGGCAGGAAAATCGACATGCTTCTTGAAAAACTCTTTGGTCTTGGCGCTGCGTATGCGGAAGGCGCTGCCGCGACGGGCACGGATGCCGCCGCGCAGGCTGAGCAGGCTGAAATGATGAATCCGACCGGCACGCTGATCAGCTACGGCGTCATGATCGTTCTGATGATCGTGGTCTTTTACTTCATGCTCATCCGTCCGCAGCGCAAAAAGGACAAGCAGGTAAAGGCCATGCTGGACGCGCTCAAGCCCGGTGACCGCATTACCACCATCGGCGGCATTTACGGCACCATCAAGAATATCAAAGACGACACCATCACGCTCTATGTCGGTTCCGACCGTATGGAAATGGTGGTCGCCCGCTGGGCGATCCGCGGCACCGAGGAAGTGTCCGTGGAGAACGACGGCGAGGATCTGGCCTGACCAAGATCGTTTCACTGCGCCGGAAGCATCGTCTTCCGGCCTTCATTTGTATAAGGACAGGGGGGCTGGGTGTCTGTGTTCAACATCGGTTTTTCGGAGCTGGTCGTCCTGCTTCTCATCGCTTTTGTGATCGTGGGGCCGAAGGATTTGCCGAAGGTGGCCAGGTGGCTTGGCCGCATGGTGCGCAAAACGCGGGACGCCGTTCGGGAAATCAAGAAAGAGACCGGCCTTGACGAATTTGAAAAGGAAGTCCGAAACACGAAAGCCGACGTCAAGGGGGCCATCGCGGATCTCCGGAAAGAGACGGACGTCACCTCGGAATTCAAGGACGCGGCCAAAGAGGTAAACGAAGGCGTCGGCAACCTTAAAAAGGACATTCGGGAGGCTGACAAACAGTTCCGCGCATAAGCCTGGAGGACGGATGATCGACATTACGCTGCTTGGCACTTCGGCGCTGCTGCCGCTGCCCGACCGGGCGCTGACAAGCGCCTTTTTCGCCTGCCTCGGGCACGGCGTGCTCCTGGACTGCGGCGAAGGCACGCAGGCGGCTGCGCGCAGGTGCGGCGTCAATCTTTTCGGGGCGGAGATCATCGCCCTTACGCATTACCACGGCGACCACATTTTCGGTCTGCCGGGGCTTTTGCAGACCATGAATTCGATGGGGCGCACGTCGCCCCTTTATCTGATGGGCCCGGGAGATGTGAAGGCGGCGCTTTCGCCGATCCTGCAGCTGGCGGGACCGCTTGGGTTTGACATTTTGGTCATTCCGCAGGGCGCGCAGCCCTGCGAGGTGATTCCCGCCTGGCCGCGTCAGCTGCTTTTGTCCGCATTCCCGACCCGGCACAGGGTGCCAAGCCAGGGCTATGTGCTTTCGCTTTTGCGCGCGGGCCGGTTTTCGCCGGAACGGGCCCGGGAGCAGGATGTGCCCGTGCGGCTGTGGAGCCGGCTACAGGACGGAGAAACCGTGACGGAAGACGGCCGCGTGTTTACGCCGGACATGGTGATGGGAAACGCGAGGCGCGGCCTGAAGGCGGTTTTTTCTGGCGATACGGCGCCCTGCCCTGCGCTGACGGAAGCGGCAAAGGGGGCTGATCTCTTTCTCTGCGAGGCGACGTACGGCGAGGACGAACAGGCAAAAGAGGCTGCGGAATGGGGGCATATGACGTTTGCCCTTGCCGCGATGACCGCGAAGGAAGCGGGCGTTCGGCGGCTGTGGCTGATGCATTTTTCCCAGCGCATGGAAGTGCCCGAGGAATGGCTTCCAAATGCACAGCGGTATTTTGAAAGCGCAGAATGCGGCACGGACGGAAAGAAAATCACGCTTCGCTACGAGGATGCGTGAACGCGGATGAACGCCAGGCTCCGGCCTGGTTTTTTTGTGCGTTTCCAGGCTTATCCGGCTGTTTTTTTCCGGCGATATTTGGAATATCCAGAATTGATTCTCCAATATCCGGAAAATTTTTTCCCATACTTGACATGCCTGCAAAGCGGTGCTATAATGGCCTCAAACGGTAGGTTTAGCGTTAAACCTGCACGCAACATAAGGAGGGTTACCATGAAAAAGTTTCTTGCTGTCATCCTGGCTGCCATGATGCTGATGGCGATGGCCGCGCCTGCGCTCTGCGAAGCGCCCGTCACGTTCCTGTGGGACAACTTTGACGACCGTGATCCCAATGCCAAGCCCGAGCTGGCGCCCAACGGTGTGAATATGTGGTGGGACAACTGGGCCAACCTGCGCGCCAAGAATGAAGACGGCGCCATCA
>CAMOIA010000029.1 GCA_946615785.1 uncultured Clostridia bacterium | reverse complement strand
TTCCACGATTTCCTGGCCAAAACCGCGGTATTCGATGCCGTCGAACATGCGTCCAAGCACCCGCGCCGTGTCCGCGATGGATTCCTTCTTGCCGATCTGGGAGGATTTGGGGTCCAGGTACACCGGGTGGATGCCCAGATCCGCCGCCGCCACCTCAAAGGAGCAGCGGGTGCGGGTAGACGTTTTTTCAAACACCAGCGCAATGTTCTTGCCCTCGTGCATGCGGTGCGGAATGCCTTTCTTTTTCCTGTCCTTCAAATCCGCAGCCAGGTCCAGCAAATACTCGATCTCCTCCGCCGTAAAATCCTTCAGCGTCAGAAAATGCCTGCCTTTCAGGTTCATGTCTTCCTCCTGTTCACGCTTCCGCAAGGAAGCCTTCAACTGCTTTCAACTGCATGGCAACGGATTCCGGCCCCGTCCCGCCGAAGCTGATCCTTCTCTTCACGCATTCCTCAAGGCGGATGCTTTCGTACACGTCCTCAGAAAAGAGCGGCGAATACGCCTGATAATCATTCAGCGGCACGTCTTCAAGCCCGATGCCCCTCTCCTGGCACATGGCGACGATCTGTCCGGACAGCTTGTAGGCCTCCCGGAACGGAAGCCCCTTGCGGGTGAGATAATCCGCAAGGTCCGTCGCGTTGATAAAGCCTTCCTTGGCTGCAAGGCGCATTTTATCCTTGCGGGTCTTCATGCCCTCGATCATCGGCGCAAACACGCGAAGGCACATTTTGACCGTATCCACCGCGTCGAAAACGCCCTCCTTGTCCTCCTGCATATCCTTGTTATATGCCAGCGGAAGGCCCTTCATCGCGCTCAGAAGCGCCATCAGGGAGCCGTATACGCGTCCTGTCTTGCCCCTGCAGAGCTCCGCCATATCCGGATTCTTTTTCTGCGGCATGATCGAAGAGCCGGTCGTAAAGCTGTCGCTCAGTTCGATAAAGCGGAATTCCCAGGAGCTCCACAGAATGATCTCCTCGCTGAGCCGGCTCAGATGCATCATCAGAATGGACAGCGCCGAAAGCAGCTCCAGACAAAAATCGCGGTCGCTCACGCCGTCGATGGAGTTGAGACAGGGGCGCGAAAACTGCAACTCTTCGGCCTCAAATGCGCGGTCGGTGGGATAGGTCGTGCCGGCCAGCGCACAGGAACCGATGGGACACACGTTCATGCGGTCCGCGGTATCCTTTAGCCTCCCGTCGTCGCGCATGAGCATCATCTCGTACGCGAGCAGGTGGTGCGCAAACACGATCGGCTGCGCGCGCTGCAAATGGGTATACCCGGGCATCACCGCGTCCTGATTGGCCTTCGCCTGCGCGAGCAGGGCGCGCATAACGTTTCGAAGCAATTCTCTGATCTGGCTTATTTCGTCCCGAAGGTACAGCCGCATGTCCAGCGCCACCTGGTCATTCCGGCTCCTTGCGGTATGCAGCCGCTTTCCCGCGGACCCAATGCGCTCGGTGAGCACTTCCTCAACAAACATGTGAATATCTTCCGCGGAAAGGTTGATCTGCAGTGTACCCTCTTCCAGATCCCGCAGGATGCCGTTCAGTCCTTCCACGATGGCGTCCGCTTCGTGCCCGTCCAGGATGCCCTGCTTTTTCAGCATGCGCGCATGCGCGATGCTGCCGCGGATATCCTGCCTGTACATGCGCATGTCAAAGGGAATGGAGGAATTGAAATCGTCCGCGACCGCCGCCGTATCCCCGCTGGCGCGGCCCGCCCACATTTTCGCCATGCAAACTCCTTTATTCAATTTGTCCCGACAGGAACCTGCCGGGACAAAATACTTGCTATGCTCAGTTGGACGTTCTTTATTTGCGGCCGTCGACCAGCGCCTGCACCTTGATGGGCAGCCCATACAGGTTGATGAAGCCGCGCGCGTCCGTCTGGTCGTAATCGCTCTCGCCGAAGGTCGCGATCTCCTCACTGTAGAGGCTGCAGGGGCTCGTGACGCCCGCCTTGATGATGTTGCCCTTGTACAGCTTCAGCTTCACCGTGCCGTTCACGCGCTCCTGGGTCTTGTCGACAAAGGCGGAAAGCGCTTCGCGAAGCGGCGTGAACCACTGGCCGTTATACACGAGTTCCGCAAACGTGATGGAAAGGCGCTCCTTTTCATGCGCGGTCATTTTATCCAGCGTGATCGTTTCAAGCGCCTTGTGCGCAGCATAGAGGATGGTGCCGCCGGGGGTTTCGTAGACGCCGCGGCACTTCATGCCGACGAGCCTGTTCTCCACGATGTCGATAATGCCGATGCCGTTCTTGCCGCCGAGCTCGTTGAGCTTCAGGATGATCTCCTTCGCGCTCATGGCCTTGCCGTCAAGGGCGGTCGGAATGCCCTTTTCAAAATCGATCGTCACATAGGTGGGTTCGTCCGGCGCGTCCATGGGCGAAACGCCCATTTCGAGGAAGCCCTTCTTTTCATACTGCGGTTCGTTGGCGGTGTCCTCAAGGTCGAGGCCCTCGTGGCTTAAATGCCAGAGATTCTTGTCTTTGGAATAGTTGGTCTCGCGGTTGATCTTCAGCGGCACGTTGTGCGCTTCGGCGTAATCGATCTCCTCATCCCGGGATTTGATATTCCATTCCCGCCACGGCGCGATAATGGTCATATTCGGCGCGAAATGCTTGATGGCAAGCTCAAAGCGCACCTGATCGTTTCCCTTGCCGGTGCAGCCGTGCACGATGGCGTCCGCGTGCTCCTTCTTGGCGATTTCGACCAGGCCCTTGGCGATGCAGGGACGTGCATGGCTTGTGCCAAGCAGGTAATCCTCATACACGGCGCCGGCCTTCATGGTGGGAATGATATAATCGTTTACATATTCATCCGTCAGGTCCAGCACATACAGCTTGCTCGCGCCGGTTTTCAGGGCCTTTTCCTCAAGCCCCTCCAGCTCGTCGTTCTGTCCGACGTTGCCGCATACGGCGATGACCTCGCAGTTGTTATAGTTTTCCTTCAGCCAGGGAATAATGATGGATGTGTCCAGACCGCCGGAATAGCTCAGCACGACCTTTTTGATGTCTTCCTTTTTCATGAGGCGCCTCCGAAAAATCAAAATGAAAATTTATACAAACAACGCGAATATTATGCAATTAATCCGTGCTTTTGTCAAGCTGTTTTTATGGTGGATTTTTGCCCGTTTTTGCCATAGCCGCCTTCACCGCGGGAAGGCTCCCCTCAAGGGAAAGAAGCGCACGCTTGCGGTCGAGGCCGCCCGCGTACCCGGTAAGCCCTCCGTCCGCGCCGACGACCCTGTGGCAGGGGATCAGGATGGAAATGGGATTGCGCCCAACAGCTCTCCCGACCGCCTGCGCCGACATGCGCCCTGTGCCCGTCTGACCGGCAAGGCGCGAGGCGATCGCGCCATAGGTCACGGTGCTTCCGTAAGGGATCGTCCGCAGTATGGCCCAGACCTTCTTCTGAAAAGGCGTGCCTTCCGGTCTGAGCGGGGGAAAAGCCTCGGGGTTCCTTCCGGCAAAATAGATATACAGCCATGTCTCTGCTTCCGCAAAAACATTCAGATCGCCCTCGGCGCATTCACACAGCCACCGGGGCGCGTTCTTCTGCCCCTCAAACCAGAGGCCCAGGATCGCCGCGCCGTCGCTGACGAGCATGATATTCCCAAGCGGCGAAGGCACCTGCCTCTTTACCACGCCGAATCACCTACCCGCTTTCAGACGAAGTCCTTTTCCGCCGCTGTAAATCAAGCCTCCGGCCGGAATTGCCCAC
The DNA here is from genome assembly GCA_946615785.1 of uncultured Clostridia bacterium. Classification (GTDB taxonomy): domain Bacteria; phylum Bacillota; class Clostridia; order Christensenellales; family Aristaeellaceae; genus RUG756. The sequence goes on along the minus strand of CAMOIA010000029.1, from coordinate 6,506 downwards.
TGTCCTTTTCCCGTTCCGTCCCTCGAAAGAGGAACAAATTCATGATACGCGATGCGTGAAAAAGTGTCAATGCCTTTCTCTTTTGCCCCGCGGCATCGCGATCAGGAATTGTTAAAAATAATAGGTAGAAACCTCGCAAAAATCCTCCCGGTCCCCCTTGACAATCCCAAAATGCGTGCTATGATACCCACAACTGAATACCTTATCAAGAGTGGCGGAGGGACTGGCCCTGTGATGCCCGGCAACCGGCTGTAAAGTTTGGTGCCAATTCCAGCAGCACGAAAGTGCTGGCAGATAAGGCGTGAAAGAGAAACTGACCGCTCGTTCTGCATGTCCGAGCGGTTTTTTGTTTGAAAACGCACAGGAAGAGGTATTCGGTATTATAAAGAAAAGAGGATTGATCCATGCGCAAACTGTTTACCTCTGAATCCGTCACGGAAGGACATCCGGACAAGCTCTGCGATCAGGTATCCGACGCCGTGCTGGACGCGTATCTCGCCAAAGACCCCATGGCGCGCGTGGCCTGCGAAACCTGCGCGACCACCGGCCTTGTGATGATCATGGGCGAAGTAACGTCCAGCGCGGACGTTCCGGTCATGGAAATCGCGCGGAACGTGATCCGCGACATCGGCTACACCGATTCCTCCATCGGCTTTGACGCCAATACCTGCGGCGTCATGACGGCGCTGCACGCCCAGAGCCCTGACATCGCCATGGGCGTCGACGAAGCGCTCGAGGGACGGGAAAGCGGTGAAAATGAAACCGGCGCCGGCGACCAGGGCATGATGTTTGGCTTTGCCTGCAACGAAACCGCGGAATTCATGCCCATGCCCATCGCGCTTGCGCACCGCATAACCCGCCGCATGGCGCAGGTGCGCAAAAGCGGCCTTTGCCCCTGGATGCGCCCGGACGGAAAGGCCCAGGTCAGCGTGCAGTATGAAAACGGAAAGCCCGTTTCCATCGACACCATCGTCCTTTCCACCCAGCACGACGAGAAGGTTTCCCAGGATGAAATCCGCAGCGCGATGATCGAAAACGTCATCCGCGAAGTGATTCCCGAATCCCTTCTGACCCGGGAAACCCGATTCCTGGTCAACCCGACCGGCCGCTTCTGCATCGGCGGCCCCATGGGCGACGCTGGGCTGACGGGCCGGAAAATCATTGTGGATACTTACGGCGGGTATGCGCCACACGGCGGCGGCGCATTCAGCGGCAAAGACCCGACGAAGGTGGACCGCTCGGCCGCGTACGCGGCTCGCCACGCTGCGAAGAACGTCGTAGCGGCGGGCCTTGCCGATCGCTGCCAGATCGCCCTTGCGTACGCCATCGGCGTGGCGCGCCCGGTCAGCTACATGGTGGACACCTTCGGCACCGGGAAGCTGAGCGACGAAAAGATTGCGGAAATTGTGCGGGATCACTTTGACATGCGCCCCGACGCCATTATTCGCCGTCTCGACCTTCGCAGGCCCATCTACCGGCAAACCGCAGCTTACGGTCATTTCGGACGCACCGATCTTTCCCTTCCCTGGGAAAACACCGCTGACGCGGAGAAACTTTACAACTATGTGAAATAAAAATTACAAAATTGTTAAAAAAGTAGTGCACTTATTACGAATTTGTGTTATAATCGTCATGCAAACACGCATGGCGATTTTTTGATTCGCCAAAATCGGTTTGGGGAGAGACGAAATGATCACCAAGGAACCTTCGGGAACCAACTACAAAACCCTGTCGCAAAGCATCTACCTGTCTCCTAACGCGTCGGAACGCGCTGCGCTGCGCTGGGCGTCCATCGGGGAAAACGACCGTGTGCTGGATCTGGACTGCGGAGAAGGCGCCCTTCTCTATTCCCTGAACGAAAGCATGCGCATCCGTGCCTGCGGCATGTGCCGGGAGCACGGCGAGGCCAGAAGCGTCATGGACGCCGTGGAAGATGCGGACGTCATCTGTGCCCAGCCTTCGGACATTCCGTTCCGCAACAGTTCCTTCGAAACCGTTTTTGTCACGCGCCGGATCGGCGAAAACACCTCTGATTCAGCCCTTGCGGAAATCCACCGGGTGCTAAGACCCGGCGGCCAGGTCATTATCAGCTGTCATCTGTTTCCGGGACTTACGCGGTTTTTCTCCCCTTCGGCCGAGCCGGAGCGGGACAAACGGCCGCTGATGCGCGCCCTGCAGGCCCATGGCTTCGAGCATGTTTCCTGCCGCGTCACAGGCCTTAAAAGCGTGATCATCGGCTGGAAGCAGGACAGCATCGACGAGCGTGCAAGGCACCGTGTATAAACAAAAAGTCCATGCAAAAAGCGCATGCCCAATCGCCGGACGGCTTTGGACATGCGCTTTTGCATGTTGATCAGGCTTTGCCGGTCTCCTTTTTCCACCGGCCGGACAGGTAAAACGCCAGCCCGATCAGCATGGGCATGAACCCGGCCAGGGAATCGCCCATCCAGAAACCGAAGCAATCCATCTTCAGCGCAAAGCCCAGAAGAGCCGCAAAACTGACGCGCGCGAACATGCCGTCGATGATGGCGACCGCAAGGTTCAGCCGGGAACGGCCCGATCCGTTGATCAGCGAGAACGCCACCGACCTTGTGGCGGCACCGTAGAAATTCAGAATGATCGGCAGCGTCAGCACGGACGCGATGCCCAGCACATCCTTATCCGGGGTAAACATCCCGTACACGCCTTCCGGCCACAGCAGCATCACCGCCGTCATAAGCAGCGAAAGCCCGAAGCTGAAGGCACATATGGAAAGCAGGATGGTGTTCACGCGCCTGTATTCCCGGGCGCCCAGGTTCTGCCCAACCATGGTGCTGCCCGCGGCGGTAAACGACTGGGAAATGACGCCGCACATCGTATTCACCTTGTTGAAGATGCCCGCCAGCGCCGAGTAGGTGACGTCAAACAGGTTGATCCAGCTGGTCAGGACGATCTTGGACAGGTTGATGGCCGCCGACTGGATCGCCATGGGGATGCCGAGCGACAGCAGTTTTCTGAACTGCGGCCTGTCAATGCGAAAGCTGGAGGGCTTAAAATCAAAACCGAAGCTTTGCCTGCGCCGATACAGATAAACGATGGAAAACAAAAAGCTCACGCCCTGTCCGATCACCGTGGCCAGGGCGGCGCCGAACACCGCAAGTCCAAGATGTCGGACAAACAGAATATCCAGTGCGATGTTCAGCACAGCGGCAATCCCGATAAACCAAAACGGCCTTTTGCTGTCCCCCATGCCGCGCAGGATGGCGCTGACGATATTGTACCCGTATATAAAGGGAAGGCCGCATATACAGGTGACCGTGTAATCCATGGTATAGGCATAGGAAGCCGCGGGCGTATGCAGCCAGTTCAGAATGCTGAAGCGAAGCGCAAAGCAGATTCCCCCAAGGCACGCGGAAAAGCACAAAAGAAAGGTAAACATGGTGCCGATGGTTTTCCGGATGGCATCGTGTTCTTTTCTGCCCACAGCCTGTGCGATCAGCACCTGTCCCGCGGAGGAAAAGCCCATGGCCACAAACGTAAGCAGGTGCAGAATATCTCCGCCGATTGAGACCGCGGACATGCCTGCCTTGCCGATCGTATTGCCCACGATCACCATGTCCACAAGGTTATAAACCGCCTGCAGGGCGTTTGATATAAACAGGGGCAGGGTAAAACGCATCAGCTGCGGCACCACCGCGCCCCGCGTCATATCCCGCACCATCGTGGAAGGAGCCATCCGATCGCCTTCTTCCTCTAATCTCCGTTTCCGCATCCGCTCTCCGTGGGACAGCGGATACTTTATCTTATCCCAAATGGAAAAACAAGTCCAGACGCAATTTGATTTCCGTTCATACGCCATGACAGGTTGCAAGTCCATGCGCATTCTGCATGCGATTTGTCTTCCCGTCATTGACATTTTTCCCTGTATTGATTATTGTGGAAGGGTCCCGAATGCCGTTTTGCGCCGTTTAGCGCTGCTTCTTCAAAGCTGCGGCATCAGGGAACAATCCCGCCGTCAGATCGGAGACATTCATGCCAAAAAAACTTTCCTTTCCTTTCATCGGCCAGCGCATCGTCAAAACCACCATTGCCGTTTTTCTGTGCCTGGTGTTTTACTATCTGCGGGGTTACCGCGGCGCGGCCATGTCTGCCGAAGCGCCCATCACCGCCATCATCTGCATGCAGCCCTATGTGCAGGACACCAAGGAATATGCCCTGAACCGCGTTGCCGGCACGCTGGTCGGCGCGTTCTGGGGGTTCCTCTTCCTGCTGATCGTCCCGCTCTTTCCGTCCGTCAGCGGCATCCCCCTGTATGCGCTGATGGGCCTTGGCACCCTGATTTCCCTCTACACCCCCGTTGTGCTCCGCAAGCCGGACACCTCAAGCCTTGCAGCCATCGTCTTCGTCTGCGTCGTCATTATCTATCCGGACATCGCCCATCCCCTGGACCAGGCCTTCCACCGCGTGCTGGACGTGCTGGTGGGTACGGGCATCGCCATCGGCGTGAACATTTTCCGCCTGCCCAGGGCAAAGCGGCGGGATCAGCTGTTTTTTGTGCGCACAAAGGATCTGATCCCCAATCAGCTTTCACAGCTCCCTTCCTTTGCGCTCTTTCGGCTGAGCTTTCTCAACAGCGACGGCGCGAATATCTGCCTGATTTCAGAACACGCGCCGGCCTTCTTCATCAGCCAGATCAGCCAGATGCGCCTGAACGTGCCGATGATCGTGATGGACGGGGCCGGGATCTACGACACGGACGAGAACGTTTACCTTTCCACGGCCGGCGTCGCGCCGGCGTCCTCTCGCTGGCTGATGAACCAGCTCAGCGACATGGGCATTTCCTATTTCATCTATACCGTACACAAAAACCGCAACTTTATTTATCATCACGGCACCATGTCCCAGGAGGAGCAGATCGTATACCAGCGCATGAAGCGCTCGCCCTACCGGCAATACCTGGACGAGGATACGTTCGATCCCATGGACATCGTCTATATCAAAGTCGTAGCCAGGGAAGAGAGGGCCGAGCGGGTTCTCAGGTCCCTCAGGGATTCCCTTGAGCGCAACGGACTTCGGGCCGCGCTCAGACCCCAGGCAGGTCTTCCGGGCGGCAGCAGTCTGTATTTCTACGCTGCCGGGGCCAGCGTCGAAAAGGCCGAAGAGAAAATTCTGGAAATCATGCGGCAAAAAAAGCCCAGCCTTCAGGCGCGGGAAATCTTCTCGGCAAAGAACTACCGTTCTGAGCATGACGCCGTTCATGTGCTGCACACCCTGAGCAACGCGTACGAGCCGCTACGGCTGATCCATTGGCTCAGGCAGAGAAGGCATGCCAAATAATCCACCTGCCGCTTTTTCCACGCATCCAATCTGGCAGGCCTTTCCCCGTATAAAAGCGGGCCGCTGCTGGCACGAATCGCCAGACAGTGGCCCGCTTTAATGCGTCAGGCGTTTATTTGACGTTTACAAGCCAGGCACAATTCTACCTATTCGATCGTGCTTTTGCACCACCGGTTGGAAAAATAGTACCAGGTGCAGATCACAATGGCACTCAGCGTTCCCGTGGGCGTTGAAATGCCGACGCCCAGGATCTTCAGGTCCAGCACGTTCACGCAGAAATAGGCGACGGGCACCCTGGCGATCACGGACGATACGATGGACGGAATCATGGTGAAAAGCGTATGTCCCGACCCGTTGCACAGCGCGTTCAGCGGGAAAACGAAGGCCGTCAGAAGATAGTCGAGGCTGGTCACGCGCAGATAGTCGAGCCCCTGGAGGATCACTTCCTCCTCATTCGTCAAAAGCTCCAGAAGCGGCCTTGCAAACACCTGCACCGCCACAAACACGACGGAGGCAATCGAGAGGGAAATGCCGATCGCGTTTTTCAGAACCGATCTGGCGCGGTCATAGTTTTTTCCGCCCACGTTCTGCCCCACCATGGAAGCGGCGGCCGATCCGATCGCGACCGCCGGCATCTGGCAGACGTTGTTGATTTTCCCGGCGACCGCGACCCCGGATGCCGCGCTGATGCCAAGGGAATTGGTCAGTGCGGAAACCATGAGAAAGCCGCCGGAAACCACGAAGCTCTGTACGGCGCCCGGAAAGCCAAGGCGCAGCATGGAAAGCGCCTTGCTTCTGTTCAGCCGGAAGGTCGACAGTCGCACATCCACCTCCGCTCCGTGCAGGCGAAGATACGCCGCAAACCCGAACATGGACAGCGCCTGGGAAATGACGGTCGCGTACGCGGCACCGGCCACTTTCATCTGAAACGAACCCACAAACAGAATATCCAGCACGATGTTGATCAGGCAGGAAGCGACGCCAAAGTACATGGGCGTTCTGGAATCCCCCATGCCCCGGAGCAGGGAAGCCATGGCGTTATAGCCGAAAACGAAAATCGACCCCGCCATGCAGATGCAAAAATAGGAACGGGCCTCGTCAAAAACCGCGTCCGGCGTGTTCAGGAGCCGAAGCAACGGCCCCGAAAGCGAAAGGAACAGCACCGTCGACACCACCGCCAGAACACTCGA
>CAMOIA010000028.1 GCA_946615785.1 uncultured Clostridia bacterium | reverse complement strand
AAGGCATATGCCCTGTCATTGATTTTTCGGATCTCTTCCCGTTCTTCTTCCGGGGCGTAAAGCTCCAGAAGAACGGGCTCATAGCCGCGCTCTCGAATGTCCCGTATATAGTTCACCGCTGAGGAATAGCATTCCACGATCACGATCGTTTTTTTCCGGTTTGCCGCCTGCGCCCCTGTCATGCCGTGTTCCCCTCTTTTTGTGAACCGGACTTGGGTCCGTCACTTCCGAATCTGTTTGTTTCCGCTTTGCCTGCCGGGGCATCGCCCGGGCTTTGGTTTCATTATACGCCCGTCATCCGTCAATCTCAACTGCGGGAATCAGTGATTCTGCGTCTTGCATCAGAAGCCTTGCTGTGCGATACTATAGGCAAACCGGCGCACGTCTCAGCATCCCGGCAGTGTTTTAAGAAAAAAGGCGAAAGCAGATCCTTTTGCCCCGGCTTGCAGATTGCCTGCATCGAAACGAAGGATTGGAGAATATGCCATGAAAAACGGCCGCGTCAGAATCGGCAATACGGATATGGATTATGTTTCCTTTGGCAGGGGCAAACAGCCGCTGGTGGTTTTGCCGGGGCTTTCCGACGGCCTTGCCACCGTGAAAGGAAAGGCCTTGCTGCTTGCGTGGCCTTACCGGAAATTCTTTCGGGATTACACCGTTTTTCTGTTCAGCCGGAAAAACGATATGCCGGAAGGCTACACCATCGAAGACATGGCGGACGATCAGGTTCTTGCCATGCGGAGCCTTGGCATCGGTAAGGCCTGCCTGCTGGGCGTCTCCCAGGGCGGCATGATCGCCCAGTGCATCGCCATCAGGCACCCTGACAGGGTGCGCAGGCTGATCCTGGCGGTCACGGCGCCAAACGCAAATCCTGTGGCTCAGGATGCGGTTTCAGGCTGGCTCGACATGGCAAAGCGCAAGGACCATGCCGCGCTGATGGCGGACACTGCCGAGAAAATGTACTCGGAAAAGTATCTTCGGAAACACAGAAAGCTCTTTCCCCTGCTCGCAAAATGCACGAAACCCGCAAGCTATGACCGGTTTGAGAAAAACGCCCGCGCCATTTTGCGCTTTGACGCGCGGGATCGTCTTTCAGGAATCGCTTCCCCTACGCTCATTATCGCAGGCAGCGACGACCGCACCGTCGGAAACCGGGCGGCAGGTGAACTGAACGAGGGAATACCCGCAAGTCAGCTGTATGTTTACGAAGGGCTTGGGCACGGGGTCTATGACGAAGCCGGGGATTTTTACGACCGGGTTCTGGCGTTCTGCAATCAGGCCTGAAATCGTACCCCTCGTGCATTCCGGTCCCGCATCCGTCGCTTCCATACAAACGATACGAAAAACGGCAAGGCGCACACGGCGTCCTGCCCGTTTTACATGGTTCTTCCGCAAACCCCGCCGCCATTGTGCATCTGTTCCCGGCAGGCATCTCCTTCGCGAATCCGCGTTTCTCCGCTCAGCAAATGCACAGGCTCAGGTTCCCATTTCAAAGGTGGCGACGTATTCCACGCCCTGCGGCGTCTGAAGGTCCGGATCGGAAATCATGAGGCGGCATTCTTGCCCCTTTTCCTCCACGCCCAGGGCAAAATGGCACATGGCGATGCCCATATCCACCTTCTGCAGATCCCAGCCGCGTCCGTCCACATAGCCTTTGCTTTTCATTTCGTAAAAATGGGCTTTCTTTCCGTCCATGATCACACGCCACGGCTGTTTGTTCACGGCGGAGGGCGCCAGGCGCACCATTTCCAGCGCGTCACGAAAAGGCGTGGTTTCGCTCAGCGGCGTGTCAAAGTTTCCGTCAAAGAACAGCCGGGCAAATTCCAGCCGGCTGTCGGCCTTCACACCCTTGCGCATCATGGTTTCCCGAAGGGACATTTTTTCTGCAGGGTATCCAAGCGGGCTCACGCAGGGCATCGCCTCGTCCTCTTTCAGCCCGATGGCTTTCTCAAAGGCAGGCCGGTCCATCGTGCCGGCGATCCAGGTGGTGCCGATCCCCTGAGCCTGGGCAAACAGCACCAGCTTTTCAAAGGCATAGCCGAAGGCTTCTTCGGCATGCGCCTGGCGGTGAATTTTCCCGGCGATATAGGTGTCCGCCCCCACAATCACCGGAGCGGACAGGCCGTGTTCCCTGGCGCTGAGCAGCGTAAAGGAAACGGGAATCCCATACGGGTTCTCAATTTGCCGGGCATAGGACAGAATTTTTTCCGCATCCTGCGGACGCAGGGCGCTGCCGTCGAAGGTACGCACGCTCCTGCGGTGCCTGATCGTTTCCATGATCGTCATGCCATCACCCTTTCCGTCTGTTCATTGGCGTTCATTTTCATTTTGATTGTAAAGGCGCGGACTTTGGCTGTCAACAAAGGAAAACCGCGCTGGCAAAAGGGCGGATTCATTATCCCGCCTCAAAGAGACATCGTTCCCCGCCTTGACGAACATTCCATTCAAATGTACAATCATTCTGGTTTACATCCATACGGTGTCCAGATGGATCCGCGCCGGCTCTGGCCATTCTCAGGCACCGAAAACGCCGGTACACGCAGCGTATAGAAAAGAGGCCTTTTATGGGAAAAATTCATGAAAAGCTGCACGACGAAAAACTGGTTGCGGGAACATTTTACCGCCTTCTCCCCTTCCAGGTGCTGATGATCGCCATTAACGCGGTCAACTCCATCGTCGACAGCCTGTATGCCAGCAACGCAATCGGGCAGACCGGCATGAGCGCCATGGGGCTGTTCGCCCCCATCAACCATTTCCTGTATGCCGCAAGCATGATGCTTGTCAGCGGCTCCCAGATCCTCTACGGACGCTATATCAGCCAGGATCACGCGCATGTCCGCAGCGTCTTTTCCGTGGATCTGTTCGTTTCCCTGCTGCTCTCCCTACTGGTATCCGTTTTCATGGCACTCAGCGCCTTATTTGGCTGGACCGGGGTTTTCACATCGGATACCGCGGTGCTTTCCATGTTCAACAGCTATCTTCTGGGGCAATCCTTCGGCATCGTTCCCCTGATTCTCGGACAGCAGCTGTTTTCATTCCTGTCCATGGAAAATCAGACCCGGCGAACCATGATCGCCAGCATCGCCTGCCTTCTGACCAACCTCATCCTGGATCACACGCTCATTGTCCTGCTGAACCTGGGCACCTTCGGTCTGGGGCTCGCTTCGTCGATCAGCTGCTGGGTTTTTCTCGCTGTTCAGGCTGCCTATTACCTGAGCGGAAAATCAGAATGGAAGTTCTCCCTGAAAAACTGCGTCTGGAAGGACGCCGCCTCGATCTGCCTTCTCGGCTATCCCGGCGCGCTCTCCCGCTTTGTGGAAATGTTCCGCTGCTTTGCTGTCAATTCCCTTCTGCTCGCCTATGTCGGCAGCGCCGGCCTTGCGGCCTTTGCCGCTTCCAATTCTCTTCTGGCGATTATCTGGGCCATCCCCTTCGGCATGGTCGCCGTTGCGCGTATGGTGTTTTCCATCAGCAGAGGCGAGGAGGACCGCAGAACCCTGGTTGACATCATGCGGGTCATTCTGTTCCGAGGCACCCTTCTGATGACCGGTATCGCGGCGGCGCTGTGTCTTCTTGCCGTTCCGCTTACGCGCCTGTTCATCCGGGATGTCGCTTCCCCGGTGTACCAGATGACAGCGGACGGATTCCGCATTCTGCCCTGGTGCATGCCGCTCTCCATCTTCAGTCTCTCTTTTGCAGCGTACGTTCAGGTCATGGAAAAACGGATCGCCGCCCTTGTCCTTCCCATCACGGACGGCGTGATCGGCGTGGTGCTTTTCAGCCTGATCCTGATCCCCGCCATCGGCATGAACGGACTGTATATCGCCAATATCCTCAACGGCGTACTTTGCATCCTCCTGATCGTCGTTATGGCCTGGCTTTCCAATAAGCGATTCCCGCACAGCATCGAATCCCTGATGGCCATTCCGGACGCTTTCGGCGTGCCCAAGGAGCGGCGCATGGACATCACGGTCAGAAATATGGAAAAGGTGGTTCAGATTTCCGAAACCATCCAGCAGTTCTGCGCGAAGAACAGCATCGATGCCTACCGTTCCTACTGCGCCGCGCTCTGCACGGAAGAAATTGCCGGAAACATCGTTTCCCACGGCTTTTCCAAGGATCAGAAAAAGCATTCCGTGGACATTCGTCTTACCTGCAAGCAGGACGGAATCGTCCTGCGCATACGCGACGACTGCAAGGCCTTTAACCCTTCTGAGCATTTGAAGGTCCTGCATCCTGAGGACGGCGTGAAGAACGTCGGCATTCGCATGGTGTATTCCCTTGCCAAAGAGGTCAACTATCAGAACCTTCTGGACCAGAACGTGCTGACCATTCACCTGTAAAGACAACTGTAAAAAGTTCAGCGATCGATTGCCAGGAAGGAAAAACGTCCGTATACTATTCATGGAAACGGTTTGATTCTGCATCGCGGCAACGCCCGGCACCTTTCCGCAAAACGCAGCTTTTGCCGGCACAGCCGCATGATCAACAAAAGGAGGAAATGAACAATGAAAAAAATGCTGAGCATCCTTATGACGCTGGTAATGGCATTCTCGCTTTTCTGCACAGCTGCGCTGGCGGAGGGAATTTCGCAGCCTGAAGGCGGAAAGAAATTTGAAAGCTCCTGGGGCATGATGAACGGCCTTGTCGATATCGTGTACGAAGAAGAAGGCTACCGCGTCATGGTCGACCTGTATAACCAGGAAAACAGCACCGGAACGATGTGGCAGTATTCGTGCCTCTACAATGAGCAGAGCGATTCTCTGGTATCCGTCACCTCCATCAAAAACACCTATACCCTGAATCCTGACACCCTGGAAAGGGCCTTCAGCGATTATGAGTACGAGGGCTTTGACACTGACGGAACGGAAAGTGTTTTCTCCATCACCGCGGACGGCGCGCTGGAATGGAAGGACGGCCATGAGAACCTGGGCCAGGACCTGCAGTTCACAAAGATCGGCAATTTTGAAGGCCTTTGGCGGAACCAGGAAAAGGACGTCTACATTGAGTTCCACTGGCAGGGCCTGCTGGATGAGAACCAGTTCTGCTATAACATCTACATCGGCCGCGGGGACAGCGATCTCCACCTGAACGGCATTTACAATCCGGACACGGACAAGCTGGAATGCTACGACGAAGCGATTGATTGCGTCGAGGCCTGGCAGAGCGGAAAGCCCTGTGACGCGGTATTCCAGGATCTGGGCGGCGGCAGGGCCCTGTATGAAGCCGGCGGCGAAACGATCGAGCTGGAATACGACCTGCTCGGCCCGGAATCCTGATCGGTTTGGCGTAAAGACTGCAAGTTTGCCCTGCCAAAGAGGCAGGGCAAACTGCCATTCGAAGAAGGAACGGTTTTCCTGTCCCAAACCCAAGCCCGGTTCCTTGCAGCCTGCTCTGCAGACAACGAACACAGCAAAGAGGGTTCCATCCGATGAAAAAACACACAAGGCCGCTTTTTGTTTTGCTTGTGATCCTGATCGCCGCCTGCGCTTTTCCAAAGGTGCTGAGTGAGGGCGCGCAGCCCGGCGTTTTCACCGATCCGGACGTTTATCTCGCCTACCGCATGTCTTTGTCCCCGGACGCGCCGTATACCGCCTTTGCCTATGCGCACGACCCGGCGGACAACCAGGCGGCGATGGCCGATGTCATCGTTAATCCGGACGCCGTGTTCGGCTTTTCCCCCAGTCCCGAGTCCACAAGGCTGAAGCACTATGCCGACGCGCTGGACTGGACAGATCCGCAGGAAGTCGCAAAGGCGCGGCAAACCCGCCGGGCTTACCATGAAAGCATGCAGGAGCTTTACGTCATGATTGCCGACATGCTGGGCCAGGCAAAACCCGTGGAAGAAATCGCAAGGGCGGTCAGCCATCGCCGCAACGAAATCCGGCTTGAATCCTACAAGGGCGATCCCGAAGAGCTGGCCAGGGTGGAGCAAAGCAATCTGGAAACCTACGGAGACAGGTTCGGCCCCTCCGCCGATTCGCTGTTTGAAAAGTACGGATCCTGGCAGACGGTTCTGGAAAAAGCCCTCGGGACCAACGCGGGCATGGACGCCTGCCTCGGCTTTTACGACGAGTTTTACGATCTGTATGAATTGGTCGAGTGACCCACGAACACGCAAGGCGCATCCTAAGGCTCCTTTGAGCCCGGCATGCGCACAGGGGACTGCAAGCAGCAGTCCTTTTTTCGCAAAAGCAGCCCAAGTCCGCGGCTTATTTTGCTTTGTTAACAGAACGGGAGGGAATGAGTTTGTCCTGGACGAAAGAGCTGATTCACGAAACGGTGGAAAAGCAGCGCGCCTTTTTCAGAACCGGAAAAACGCTTGACAGGGCCTGGCGCATCGGGCAGCTGAAAAAGCTGCGCGACGCACTGAAAAAACATGAAACGGCATTGGTGGAAGCCCTCCATGCCGATCTTGGACGAAGCGCTGCCGAGGCTTATTTCTGCGATATCGGGACTGTGATCCTGGAAATCAACGAAATCCTGCGCAGCCTTCGCCGCTGGGCCAGGCCGGAAACCCATTTCAGCGGCTTTGCCTGCTTCCCCAGCGTGATCACCAAAGTGTATAAAATGCCCTACGGCGTTTCGCTGATCATCAGTCCCTTCAATTTTCCGGTTTTCCTTTCCCTGGGGGTTCTCTGCGCCAGCATCGCAGGCGGCAACACCGCCGTCATCAAGGCAAGCTCCAAATCGCCTGCCTGCACGAGGGCACTGACGGCGCTGATCCGAGAAACCTTTCCGGAAGAATATGCCGTGGTGATCGACGGAGGCCACGACGTGGCGGATTTCTGCCTGGAGGAGCGCTTTGACAAGATTTTCTACACCGGCTCCCCCAAGGTAGGGTCCCACGTCATGGAAATGGCAGCGCGGCACCTGACCCCCGTCACGCTGGAGCTGGGCGGGGAAACGGGCAACTGGTGTGTGATCCGCAAGGACGCCGATCTGAAGGACGCGGCCCGGAAGATCGCCTTTTTCAAGCTCTGCAACAGCGGGCAGATCTGCATCAACATCAACCAGATCGCCGTAGCCGAGGAAGTTGCCGGCGCTTTTCTTCAGGAATTAAAGGCCGAGTTCATCAGACAGATCGGGGAAAACGCGGTGTCAAATCCCGAATATCCTCGCCTGATCACCTCCGCAGCTTATGAAAAATGCGCTTCGGAAGCCGAGCAATACCGCGACCGGATCGTCTTTGGCGGCACCGGAGACCGGGAAAAACTGAAATACAGCCCCACCGTCATCTATCCCGTGGACATCCATGAGCCCATCGTCTGCCATGAACTCTTCAACCCCCTTCTTCCCATCGTTCCCTTTCAGGACGCCGAGATTGACCGTGTGCTGGACACGATCGCCGGCCGGGAGCACGGCCTTGCCCTGTACCTGTTCACCGGTGACAGGAAATGGGCGCGGTCCGTCATGTCCGCCCAGCAGTACGGCGGCGGGTGCGTAAACGAGGTGTGCCTGCACATGATGGTCAAAGGCGCGCCGTTCAACGGCACGGGGCATTCGGGCATGGGCGCCTACCACGGAATCTGGGGATTCAGGGAGTTTACCCATCCCTCCACCGTGCTGATGGGCTCAAGGCATCTGAACCTGCCGCTGCGCGAGCATCCCTATGAAGGAAAGAAGAACCAATGGAAGATGAGGCTTGTCAGACGCTTCGAGCGATAGGAAAACCATTTGAAAACGGCTCTCCGGATGTTTTTAACCGGAGAGCCGCTGTTTTTTATGCCTTATGGAGCGAGATCCCTGGCTTCTCGACCCAGACCGTCGTATTCTGCAATCCCGCTGCTTTTTTCAGGATCAGGGTAAATTTGGAACGGCGAAAGCTGAAACCGGAAGAAAAGCTGAATGCCCCCGGCGTTTGCAAATTGAATGCTGTTGTGGTAAAGTCAGTCACAGGCTGCCGAAGAACGGGGCCACCCTCCTGTGCCGGCGCCATCACCCAAAGGAGAAATCGCAATGCAGCCTGAAACACCCTCAAGCCTCCCCACGCCCGAATCGATCCAACCGTCCGCGCCCAGCCATATACTGGTACGGGGCGCGCGGGTGCATAACCTGAAAAATGTCGATGTGGATATCCCCCTGCACCGCATCGTGGGCGTCGCGGGCGTATCCGGGTCCGGAAAATCCAGCCTGGCGCTCGGCATCCTCTATGCCGAAGGCTCCCGGCGATACCTGGAATCGCTCTCCACCTATACGCGAAGGCGCATGACCCAGGCTTCCGCCGCTCAGGTGGACAGCGTACGGTACATTCCCGCCGCCCTCGCCCTGCACCAGCGTCCCGGCGTACCGGGCATCCGCTCCACCTTCGGAACCGGCACGGAGCTGCTCAATTCCCTTCGCCTCATGTACTCCCGCCTCGCCAGCCACCGCTGTCCCAACGGCCATCAGGTGCCGCCCAGCCTCAACGTAGCGGCAGGGCTGGAGCTGGTCTGCCCGGAATGCGGCGCGCATTTCTACGCGCCCGGTGCGGAGGAGCTGGCCTTTAACTCTACCGGCGCCTGCAGGCGCTGCGACGGCACGGGCGTCGTGCGCACAGTGGACGAAAGCACGCTGGTTCCGGACGAATCGCTCTCCATCGACGAAGGCGCGGTCGCCCCGTGGCAGACGCTGATGTGGTCGCTGATGAAGGACATTGCAAGGGAAATGGGCGTTCGCACCGACGTGCCCTTCCGCGACCTGACGGAACGTGAACGGGATATCGTCTTTCACGGCCCGGCGGAAAAGAAAAACATCATTTACCAGAACAAAACCACCGGCGCGTCTGGCGACATGGATTTTACCTATTTCAACGCCACCTATACCGTTGAAAACGCGCTTTCCCACGTCAAGGACGAAAAGGGCATGAAGCGCGTGGAAAAGTTCCTGAAGCAATGCCCCTGCCCGGAATGCGGCGGCACCCGGCTTTCCGAGGCTGCGCGCGCGCCGAAACTGCGCGGCATTTCCCTGGCAGAGGCCTGTCAGATGACCCTTCTGGACCTGACCGAATGGGTGGACGGCGTTCCTTCCTCCCTGCCGGAAGCCATGCGTCCCATGGCGGAAAGCATCTGCGACGCTTTCCGGCACACCGCAAAGCGTCTGATGGATCTCGGGCTTTCCTATCTGACGCTGGACCGGGAAGCTTCCACCCTTTCCACCGGCGAACGGCAGAGGATGCAGCTGGCCAGGGCCGTCCGCAACCGGACGACGGGCGTTCTGTACGTTCTGGACGAGCCGACTATCGGCCTGCACCCTTCCAACGTGGAAGGGGTGATCGGCGTGATGAACGATCTGATGGCGGACGGCAATTCCATCCTGCTGGTCGATCACGACACGCAGATCCTCGCCAAAGCCGACTGGATCATTGAAATGGGGCCGGAAGCCGGCGCGGAAGGCGGAAACGTGATCGCCCAGGGAACGGTTCCTGAAATCGAAGCCAACCCGGAAAGCAGGATCGGCGGTTTCCTGTCCGGTCAGGCGGACGTTCACACGCGCAGAGACATCCCGAAAGAACAGCTGTTTGCGCAGGGAACGATCCATCTTTCCACAAAGGCCATTCATACGGTACAGCCGCTGGAAGCGGATTTCCCGAAAGGCCGGCTGATCGCCGTAACCGGCGTTTCCGGCAGCGGCAAAACCACCATGGTGCTGGAAAGCCTGATTCCCGCCCTGCAGGCGAAGATGCAAAACCGTCCGCTTCCGGCGCACATCCGCAGCCTGTCCGCGGAGGGCATTTCCCAGATCAAGCTGATCGACGCGACGCCCATCGGCATCAACGTGCGCTCCACGGTCGCCACCTACGCCGACATCCACGACGAACTGCGCAAAGTGTACGCCCGCACGGCAGACGCAAAGGAGCACGGCTGGAAAGCCGGCGATTTTTCCTATAATACCGGCGCCCTGAGATGCCCCGTATGCGACGGCACCGGCAGCATCAGTCTGGACGTGCAGTTTCTTCCGGACGTGAACATTCCCTGCCCGGACTGCCGCGGTTCCCGATACGCGAAAGAGGCCGGGCTGATCCGCCGCCGCGGCAAAAAGCAGCAGCGTGCTTATTCCCTGCCGGAGGTGATGGATCTGAGCGTGAACGAAGCGCTCGCGGTCTGCGAAGACCTCCCCGTCATCCACAAGCGGCTCTCTGTCCTGAAGGACCTTGGGCTTGGCTATCTCACGCTTGGCGAAGAAACGCCGAGCCTCTCGGGCGGAGAAGCGCAGCGGCTGAAACTGGCGAGCGAAATGGGGCGCGGACAGTCTGACAGCATC
>CAMOIA010000027.1 GCA_946615785.1 uncultured Clostridia bacterium | reverse complement strand
TGACCTCCACCGTGAAGATCACGGGAAGCACCCACCCCGTGCTCCCCGTAATCACCGATAAGGAAATCCCCCTGGACATGGTGATGCAGGCGATGGAGACGGTCAGAAGCGTCACGGTGAAAGCGCCCATTCAGATGGGCGACGTGATCATCCGGGACCTCCTTGGCACCGGAGCGGACCTGGTGGCGTCAAGATCGATGGCGAAGGCAAACTGAGCGCCGGAGGAAGCAGCATGGATCAGGAGAAAATCACCCAGATGCAGACCATGGCGGCGAGGCTGAACGAAGCCTCCGCCGCTTATTATTCCGGCAAAAGCGAAATCATGACCGATTTCGAGTGGGACGCCCTCTTTGACGCACTCAGGCGCCTGGAGACGGAAACGGGCGTCGTGCTGCCGGAAAGCCCCACCGCCCGCGTTTCGGAGGAGCCGCTCGCGGGCCGCAAAGAGGCGCACGAAACGCCCATGCTTTCGCTCGCAAAGACCAAGCTGCCCGGGGACCTCGTGCGCTTTGCCCAGGGCCTGCCGATTTACGTCAGCTGGAAGCTGGACGGGCTCACCCTGGTCGCAACCTACGACGGCGGGCGGCTCAGTCGCGTCGTGACCCGCGGAAACGGTCACGTCGGCACCGTCATCACCCACCTGGCCCCCGCCATCCGGGGCATTCCGGAAACCATCGGCGACACGGGACACCTGGTGGTGCGCGGCGAGGCCGTGATCAGCTGGGCGGATTTTGAAGCCTTCCTTTCCGAATCCGGCGAGGAATACGCAAACCCGCGCAACCTTGCAAGCGGCAGCCTCACCTTAAAGGACGTGTCCGAGGTGCGCCGGCGGCGCATCCGCTGGGTACCCTTCACCCTGGTCTCCACGGAACGGGACCTGCCCGATTTCGGCGACAGGATGGATTACCTCGCCTCCCTCGGCTTTGAGCCCGTGGAACGCGAGCGCGTGGACACGCCGGACGAGGCGCACGTGCAAAGCGTGATCGACGCCTGGACAAGGCGCGTTACGGACGGGGAAAACCCCTGGCCCGTGGACGGCCTTGTCATCACTTACGCCGATACTGTGTACGCGTCCACCGGAAGCGTGACGGGCCACCACGCCAACCGCGCGGGGCTTGCCTTCAAATGGCAGGACGAATCAGCCGAAACGGCGCTCGAGCGCATCGAATGGTCCTGCGCGGCGGG
Source organism: uncultured Clostridia bacterium (assembly GCA_946615785.1). Classification (GTDB taxonomy): domain Bacteria; phylum Bacillota; class Clostridia; order Christensenellales; family Aristaeellaceae; genus RUG756. The sequence continues at coordinate 9,107 of CAMOIA010000027.1, read as the reverse complement.
CTCCATCACCCCGGTCGCGGTGTTTTCGCCGGTAGAGCTTGAGGGTACCACGGTAAAGCGCGCCTCGCTTTGCAACATCAGCGAATGCGAACGCCTGGGCATCGGCGGGAAGGGCACACGGCTGTCCGTCATCAAGGCCAACAAAATCATCCCGAAGGTCGTCAGGGTCGAGGAAACCGTCGGGAATCTTGACATTCCGGACAGGTGTCCCGTCTGCGGAGAAAAAACCGAGATCCGTGAAAGCGCGCCCGGCGGCACCCGCACCCTGCGCTGCCTGAACGATCACTGCCCCGCCAAGCGCGTGCGCGTGTTCACGCGCTTTGTATCCAGAGAAGGCGTAAACATCGACGGGCTCTCCGCACAGACGGTTGCCCTGCTGATCAACCTCGGCTGGGTCCGGGAGTACGCGGATTTTTTCACCCTGAAAGCCCACGAAACCGAGATGAAAGCGCTGGACGGGTTCGGCGAAAAATCCGTATCCAATCTGCTCGCCGCCGTGGAAAACGCAAGGCACGTCACCGCGCCGCGCCTCCTCTACGCCCTTGGCATTCCCCTCTGCGGGCAGGACGTTGCAAGGCGCCTCCTTCGCACCTGGCCGCTTGCGGACCTTGTGCGCATGGCAAAGGAAACAGACGACCCCGAAATCTTTTCAGACGCGGACGGCATCGGGCCGGAGAAATCAGCGTCCTTTGTGCGCTGGTTCCAAAGTGCCGAAAACGCCGAAGCTTTCAGCCGCCTGATGGAGCAGGTGACGGTGGAAGAACAAAACGAAGCCGCCGGGCAGAAATGCGCGGGCCTTACGTTCGTCGTCACGGGGGACGTGCACATTTTCGCCAACCGCAACGCGCTCAAGCAGTACATCGAAAGCGAGGGCGGCAAGGTGACGGGCGCGGTGAGCAAGGCCACCGATTTCCTGATCAACAACAACCCCGCCTCCACATCCGCAAAAAACAAAAAAGCCAAGGAGCTGAACATTCCGATCCTGACGGAGGAAGAATTCACGGCCCGGTACGGGGCGGAATGAGGATACCGGGGGAATCCGCCCGACCGCATTCCGTTTTCGCGCTTTCAAAGGATGCCGCCGCATGCCTTTGCCCCTGATTATTTGTTTTTTCCACTTTACAATTTGCCTGCAAAAAGCTAATATATACATATGAAATGAAGCGGGGAAAGCGGCGCGCTCCGCCTATACCCGAAGAGTAAGGAGAGAATGACATGCTGAAAAAAGTGCTGGCCCTCGTGCTGACAGCTCTGATGCTCATCGCCCCCTTCCAGGCCATGGCCGTTACAGAGAGCGAGTGGAACAACAACTGCCGCTTCAAGACAACCACGGAAACCACGCTCTATGACCGCGAAACCAACGGCGCGGAAAACGTGTTCACCGCCAAAGGCACCATCCCCGCGGGGAGCTACATCATCGTGGTGAGCGCCGACACCGACGGCAAGCGTCAGATCAGCTATTACGACAACGGCGAAACCGCCTATGCCTGGATCAATTCGGACGATTATGCCTGGGCCGTGAAAAACGTGACCGCGGAAGACGGCCGCACCTACAGCCTGCCCGAGACCACCTGGGGCGACGCCGAGGCCGTCCGCAAATATATGGAGTGGTATTACAACGAGGAGCAGATCCAGAGCGTGCTTGCGGTGATGAACGGCGGCACGGCCGAAACAGCGCCCCAGCCCGTCGCGGCGGCAGCCACGCCCGAGCCCATCGCCACTGCGGCCCCTGTGACCGTCGAATCGACCGAAATTCCCCTCCCCATCGCGCAGCCCACCGCGGCGCCCGCGCCGGTGATGACCCAGGTTTCCGACAATATGACCGCCGTCGGCCCCGCCCCGACCCCCAAGGCTGACACCAGCTATCTGCAGGTGACCTACAGCCAGAACGGCGTCACCCAGGGCACGGCGCACCTTGTGACCCTCGGCACCGTCACTTCCGTGATCGCCATCGGCAACAGCGCCTATTCCATCGCCACCCGCGACATCGCCTGGTCCACCTCCGCGCAGAGCGACGCGCGCATCGCCGTGGTGAGCAACATCCTGATGAGCAGCGCATGGCTGCGCAACGCCGGCAACGCCCAGGCGCCGCGCCTTGCCAACGTGCCCGCAGGCGCCGTTGTGGCCGTGCTTGAGCCCAGCAACAGCGAAAACTACACCCGCGTGTACTATGAAGGCCGCATCGGTTACCTCGCGACAGGACTCCTTTCCTTCACGGACGCGCAGACCGAAAGCCAGGCCGCGGTGCTCAGCTACGAAGGCCTGACCAGCGGCACCAACAAGATCACCGTGTGGACCGGCCCCAGCCTGAACACCTACCTGATCGACTATTACACCATCGGCACCCCCGTCGTGGTGGTCGGCGCCAACGATACCGGCGACTGGTACTGTGTCGAGCTGGCAGACCTGGGCCTGCAGGGATGGGTGCGTACGGAGAATGTGACCTTCCGCTGATCCGTTGATCCCGAACGCTGCTTCGGCAGCGTTCTTTTTTTGAATAAAGGAGCCAAAATATGCCGCTTTCAAAAAGGCTTGACCTTTTCGGCGAAGAAATCTTCGCCTCGCTGAACGAAAAGAAAAAATCCCTTGAAAAAGAAGGCCGCAGCGTTTACAACATGAGCATCGGCACGCCCGATTTCGCGCCGCCAAAGCACATCGTGGACGCGCTGACGGAAAGCGCAAAGGATCCCGCCAGCTGGAAATACAGCCTGCAGGACCTGCCGGAACTCAAACAGGCGGTCGTGGATTATTACCGCAGGCGCTACGGCGTCTCCCTTTCGCCAGACGAGGTCATGAGCTGCTACGGAACGCAGGAGGGCGTCGGCCACGTGTGCATGGCGCTTTGCGACGAGGGAGACACCGTGCTGCTTCCCGACCCGTGCTACCCGGTGTTCAGGGCCGGCGTACAGCTCTCCGGCGCCGCGTGCGCGTGGTATCCCCTGAAAAAGGAAAACGGCTTCCTGCCGGACCCGGACGCCATCCCCGAAGAAACCGCGAGAAAGGCCAAGGCGATCTTCGTGAGCCTGCCGGCCAATCCCGTCGGCTCCGTCGCGGCGCCTGATACCTATGAAAAGCTCATCGCCTGGGCCAGGAAGTACGACGTGATCATCATTCACGACAACGCGTACAGCGATATCATTTACGACGGCAACCATGGCGGCAGCTTCCTTGCGCACGAAGGCGCGAAGGAAGTCGGGGCCGAGTTTTTCAGCCTTTCCAAATCCTTCAACGTGACGGGAGCGCGCATTTCCTTCCTGGTGGGCCGCAGGGACATCGTAGACGCGTCAAAGCTTCTGCGCAGCCAGATCGACTTCGGCATGTTTATTCCCATCCAGAAGGCGGCCGTCGCCGCGCTGACGGGCCCCCTGGATTCGGTAAAGGCGCAATGCCGCCTGTATGAAGAGAGGCGAAACGCGCTGTGCGGCGGCGCAAGGCGCATCGGCTGGGACATTCCGGACGCGAAGGGCAGCATGTTCGTCTGGGCGCCCATCCCCGCGCACTATCAGAGCAGCATGGCGTTCTGCATGGATCTGCTCGAGCGTGCGGGCGTGCTGTGCACCCCCGGCGCGTCCTTCGGGCCGCACGGCGAAGGGTATGTGCGCTTTGCGCTGGTGCTGCCGCCGGAAAAAATCGCCCAGGCGCTCGCCGCCATCGAAAACAGCGGAATCCTGAAGGAGGCCTGACCATGCGAAAAACCGCCCTGCTCCTTTCCATCCTCCTGCTGCTTGCCATGCCCTGCGCCCATGCGCTCGAACGGGATCCGGTGCTGGATATCGCCCTTTCCATGCTCGAGGAGGGCAATCCCTTCCTTGCGCAGTACAACCGCATGACCGGCGCGGACATCGCCCCGCGGTTCCCCCTGGGCTGCCCCTACTTTTTCGGCGGCAGCAATTACGACGCCATCGGCAACGGCATCAAGGCCTGGCAGTCCTCCACCTATTACAAAAAGGATCTGACCTACGTCGGCGGCTTTGACTGTGCCGGCTTCACCAAATGGGTGATGAAGCAGGACGGCCGCGGACAGCATCCTTCCATTTCGGCGCTCCTGAACAGGAGCATTTCGGGCGAACTGTACATTCCCGTCACCTACGGCGTGCCGGCGGAGTACGTGAGCCAGTACCTGATTCCGGGCGACCTTCTGTGCATCCAGCACGCAAGCGGCGGCTACCATATCATGATGTACATCGGAACGCTGCGCTCCTTCGGCTGGACGCGCGATACCGTGCCGCAGAAGCTTCAGCGCCTGATGGACTATCCGCTCATGATCCACTGCTCCTCCAACGAGGACTATTACGAACGCTACCAGGACTACGTGCGCACGTACAAGCCCTGGGCCCTCCCGACGGACGGCGGCGTGATGGTGAGCCTTCTGGACGCGCCGGAAGACAACGTGGACGACATGATGATGAACGAAGACCATTCCGCGCACTACGTGATCAAATTCGAAGGGTATAACCTGACCCTCTACTCCACCGCCACCGACCACCATCTGGAATGGGTGCGCTGGTCCAGGTGATGAAAATACAGGAGATACGTGAATGATCCGACGCTATGCATTTGGATGTCCCCTTCAAACCGGCGCCGTCTCTCTGGACCTGCCCAAAGAACAGGACGGCGTTCCTTTTCTTGAAGTCAGCCGGGCCGAAAAAGCCGTCACCCTCTCCATGGCGCTTGCAAAGGACGATCTGATCATGGGGCTTGGCGAGAACGTCGGCCCCATCAACCGCAGGGGCCGACGCTACCAGAGCTGGAACAGCGACGAATTCAACCACACGGAGGACCGGCAGAGCCTCTACGCGAGCCATAACCTGCTCCTGGTCCTCTGCGCGGCTCCCTTTGCGCTCTACCTTGACGACCCGGGTCGCGTGACCTGGGACCTGGGCTTTACGGATGCGGACACGATGCGCATCGAAAGCGAAAACGGCGATTTTGACCTGTACATCATCACGCCTGAGGACGACGCCTTTTCCGCGATCGACCTGTGCAGACAGTTCCGCCGTCTGACGGGCCGCAGCTATATCCCGCCGCGCTGGGCGCTTGGCTATATCCAGAGCCGCTGGGGCTACGCCAGCGAGGAAGACGTAAAGACCGTCGCCAGATGCCACCGGGAAAAGCACATTCCCCTGGACGGCATCTGTCTGGACATCGACTATATGGACGCCTTCCGCGATTTCACGGTGAACAAAGCCGCCATTCCGGATCTGAAAGGGCTTTGCGACAGGGTCAAAGCGGACGGACTGCACCTGATCCCGATCATCGACGCGGGCGTCAAGGCCGATGAAAACGACCCCGTTTATGCCGAAGGACTTAAAAACGGCTATTTCTGCCGGAAAGAGGACGGGAGCGTTTTCCTCGCCGCCGTCTGGCCGGGGCTTTCCGCTTTTCCCGATTTTCTGCGGGAAGAGGTCCGGACGTGGTTCGGCGAACAGTACTTTGCGATGCTGGAAAGCGGCGTCGACGGCTTCTGGAACGACATGAACGAACCCGCGCTTTTCTACAGCCCCGAAGGCCTGGAGGACGCCTACGGCGCGCTTGCCGCCATGAAGGGCGAATTAAAGGCGCACGACGCCTCCTTCAAGCTGATCGGCGCGGTCAACGGCATCAAGAACAGCATGGACGATTACCGCCGCTTTTTCCACAGCATGAACGGAAAAACCGTGCGGCACGACCGGGTGCATAACCTCTACGGGGCCATGATGACCAAGGCCGCGGCGGAGGGAATGCGGCGCTTTGCGCCGGACAGGCGCATGCTTTTGTTCACGCGTTCGTCCTTCATCGGCACACACCGTGAAAGCGGGGTATGGATGGGCGACAATTTTTCCTGGTGGAGCCACCTGGCGCTGCACCTTCGCATGCTGCCGAGCCTGAACATGGCCGGATTTATCTACTGCGGCGCGGATATCGGCGGCTTCGGAGCCGATACGGAAGAGGAACTGCTCCTTCGGTGGCTGCAGCTTGGCGCCTTCACCCCGCTCATGCGCAACCACAGCGCCCTTCACACGCGCGAACAGGAAATCTACCGCTTTTCAAACTGGCGGCAGATGCGCGACGCGGTGCGCGTGCGCTACGCGCTCCTGCCTTTCCTGTACAGCGAAATGATGCGCGCCATCCTGCAGGACGGCATGCTCTTCAGGCCGCTCTGCTTTGATTATCCGCTCGACCCTCACGCCCCAACGGTGGAAGACCAGCTGATGCTGGGCGAAAGCTGCATGATAGCGCCCGTTCTGGCCCCGCATGCCAAAGGACGGTATGTATACCTGCCCGAGGACATGCTGATGGTCCTCTTTGCGTCCGATACCCAATACACCCTTTCGCACCTTGAAAAAGGGCACCATTGGATCGACATGCCAGACGGCACCTTCCCGCTCTTCATCCGGCGGGGCAAAGCCGCCTTCCTCTGCCGTGCCGAGGAGCGCAGCCATCTTGTAAACACCGACGAAATGACGGTCCTCGGATGGGATCACGACGGCGAAATCACCTGGTATGAGGACGACGGGATCACCGCGGACGTAAGCCTTGAAAAAGGCCTGCGGCACAGGACCTTTCCCCGCGAGGCATAAGCACGCCCTTCCCCCCCACGGCCGGTTGACACATTTCGGCCATTTTGTTACAATCTCGATGCCTCTCCCGGGTTCAAACCGCCGGGAAATATGGTATAATGCAATTGACCATGCCATCAATCGGCGCTACGCCGAAGGAGGATGAACGCAATGCGCAAACATTTTTTGATTCTGACGGTCCTGCTTATGATGCTCACGCCAGCAGCGCTGGCACAGCCGAAGCAGGGCGGCCTTTCTTTCCAGCTTGTTAAGAGCGCACTGGAAGCGGGCGCCGTCACCCATATGAGCGCGGTACCGGAAACCCAGAATCCGGAATCCGACACACAAGAGACCCCCGGCAATGAAAACGTGCCCGAAAACGTCACCCCCGAAAGGGGAAACCGCGGCGGTGAAACGCCCGCCTCCACAACACCGACAGGCGAGCCCGAAGGCGCAACGCCCACCCCGGGCACGCAGACAGGCAATCCTCAGACGCAGGGCACTCCCGAAAGCGCTGCGCCCACGCCTGAAACGCAGACCCGCGAAGCGCCTGTGAGCGCTACGCCCACGCCCAATCTGTATGTGCCCGCCAGTGTGGAAATCCCGCTCCAGGCAGAGGTTTACCGCGCCGCAGCGACCGTGACCACGAACAACGTGAACGTGCGCACCGGCCCCGGCTACAGCTACCTGGCTTTCACCCAGGTGCACAGGGGAACGAGCGTGACCGTTGAGCAGCGGTGCAAAGCCGACGGCATCACCTGGTATTACGGCAAAATGAACGGCTTCACCGGCTGGATTCACGGCGGTTTCCTTTCCTTTATCGACGTGGAAACGCCGTTGCCCGCCCAGGTGCCCGTCACCTTCACAGGCTATGTCCGCCTTGATTCCACAAACGTACGCACCGGCCCCGGCATGTCCAACACCGTCATCACGCAGGTCAACCGCGGCGCGGTATTCGAAGTGACTTCCTCCGTCAACGTCAGCGGCACCACCTGGTACTTTGGCACCTGCGGCTATGTGCAGGGCTGGATCCGCGGCGACCTGATCACCGCGACTCCCATTATCACCCCCGTGCCCGCCACGACCACCCCTGTCCCCTGCGTGATCCCGACAGAGGGCCAGATGAACTATGTGAATTACAGCGCGTACGTGCGCGTGAGCAGCGCAGAAGTTCGCTCCGGCGCCGGCCAATCCAACGCGCTCATCTGCAACCTGCCCTACGGAACGCAGGTGCAGGTCCTCGCGACGACCTACTGCCGGAACATGAACCTGTGGTGCTACGTGGAATACGCGCCCAACGCGTACGGCTACATCATCGAATCATCTCTGGCTTCCTACACGCCCACCGCCGTGCCGCAGGTCTGTGTGACGGCCGCCCCGGGCTACAGCATTGACTACAGCGACGCTTTCGTCGGCTACACCGCCATGAGCAAGGTGCTCGTGCGCGTCACCCCCGGCGGGGACGCCATCCAGCGCATCGAAATCCGCGGCACGCAGGTGCAGGTGCAGGGCAGCACCTGGTACGGCAACATCAAATGGTATCTTGTCAGCTACTACGGCGGCACGGGCTTTATCCGCTATGACATGATCACCACAAGGAACGTAACCAGCGCGCCCACCATCGAGCCCGGCGGCTACGAAAGCCCCGTGAATTTCTCCGGCATGACCACCAAGAACAAGTGCAACGTGCGCTCCGCGCCCACATTCAACAGCACGGTGATTGACAGCCTGAGCTACGGCACGTACCTGAACGTGTTCGGCATGCAGTACGACGCCTCCGGCAACACGTGGTACCATGTGCTTTACGGCAACGGGAAATACGGCTATATCCACGCGTCCCTCGTTACCGCTTACGACGAGGCCGCGGTACGCCGGTATTATGATTCCCAGACCGCAAAGCCCACCGTCAAGCCCACGACGCGCTCTTCGTCCCTTTCCGACAACAATTCCTCCATGCTCCACGCGCCCCGTACCTCGACCCCCAGGCCCACCGCGACGCCTAAAGCCACCGCGGCGCCCACGACCCCGTCCTATTTCTTCGTGACGGCCGTGCCGACCGCGCTTCCGACCGCCGGCAGGGGAACGGAAATGCTGGAGTTCACCCCCGTCACGCTTTCCAAGGGGCAGACCCTGCCGGTCTACTCCGCGCCCAGCAGCGCCGCCTGGCGTTCTGACAACGGCACCGCCGTGCTCACGACCAACCGCTCTCTGTGGGTGGCCGGTTTTGAAGGCCAGTGGATGCTGGTGCTCTATACCAATGAAAACAGCCAGATCCGCGTAGGCTATATCAACGCCTTCCGTCTCAGCGGAGCGCTTCCCACCGCGAACACCCTGCTGTTCGCACCGGAATCCGTGCGGCTCAACCGCGCCGTGAACCTGACCAGCGACCCGCTCGGCTCCTCCGAGGTGATGCTCTCCCTCAGCGCCGGCTCTGAAGTCACGCTGCTTTGCGCCTGCAACCTCGGCAGCGCCTGGGCGTATGTCGAGACCACGGTGAACGGGATGCCCGTCCGCGGCTTTGTCCCCTCCAGCGCGGTCGGTCCCTGACGGTTTTTCTGGTTTCCCGCG
>CAMOIA010000026.1 GCA_946615785.1 uncultured Clostridia bacterium | reverse complement strand
GGTGTCCAGAGGCCCACGGCCTTTGGTGCGGGGCCTGGGCCGCGCAGGCCCTCATCCCGTTCCCCAGCGTTTTAATTGCAACCAGAATGGGTTTTACGACCCGTTTAAAACGCAATAAAAACCCGGCCTGTTTCCCAAACGGGCGACAGGCCGGGCAGGACAGAATGCTTATACGGTCATGTTCTTTCCGATAACGATCGGATAGGACTTCGGGGCGATGAGCCTGGAGCCGTTGCGCACGGTAGTCTGTTTGTCCAGGATGCAGTTGTTCAGTTCGGCGCCGGCGCCGATCTGGCCGTCCTGCATCACGATGGAATTGCGCAGCACGGCGCCCTTTTCCACATGCACGCCGCGGAACAGGATGCAGTTCTCCACAGTGCCTTCAATGACGCATCCGTCCGCGATGAGGGAATTCTTGACGCTTGCGGCGGGGAAATACCGGGCGGGCATTTCATCGCGCAGCTTGGTCAGAATGGGCCGGTCAGCGGGGAAGAGGGCCTTGCGGGTTTCAGGATCAAGCAGATCCATATTGCAGTCGAAGTAAGCCTGTACGCTGTCCAAATTCCAGGCCTTGCTTTCGCATTCAAATCCGCGGACCTTCATGGTCTTGGAGTAGATAGCGTGCATAAGCACGTCGCGGGTCAGGTGGTACTGACCGCGGGACACGGCGGTGTCGACCAATTCAGCCAGCTTTTCGCGCTCCATGCAGAACGCTTCCATATAGGTGGCATTGAACCTGGGCGTGGAGGGATCGACCTCCAGGCCGACGACGTTCTGGTTTTCGTCGATGTCGAGATACCTGCCGCTGCTTTCCCGTTTCAGGCCCTGGTCGCGGGTGTAGAGCAGGGTAATGTCCGCGCCGGAGGCTTCGTGGCTGGTCACCATATCGTCAAAGCGCGTGGTGAAGAGCATGTGGGTATCGGTAATGACCACATATTTTTGCTTGCTGCGGCGGATGTAATTCAGGTTGGAGCGCAGAGCGTCCAGGAAGCCCTGATACATGCCCACGTTGTCATTGGTGGTAAACGGCGGCAGAATGACAAGGCCGTTGCGTTTGCCGTGCAGATCCCATTCCTTGCCGGAGCCAAGATGGTCCATCAGGCTGTGGTAATTGCGCTGCATGATCACGCCGACGTTGCGGATGCCGCTGTTGACCATGGAAGAAAGCGGGAAGTCAATCAGGCGGTAGCGGCCGCACAGGGGAACGGCGGCGACGGCGCGGTGGATGGTCAGTTCGCGGAGCTGCTGGTCTCTTTCACCGGTATAGATAATGCCCATGGTATCGTTTCTCATATCCGTTCCTCCTTTCAGCCTTCAAATTGCTCGCCGGCTTTGACGCAGGTGCCTTCAGGCACAGTGACGCCGATGCCGACCACAGCGATGTTGCCGGTGGTTTCGCCGACGGTCGCGCCGCCGTGCACGTCAGCGTTTTCAGCCACAATCGCGCGGCGGACGACCGCGCCGGAGCGAATGACTGCGCCAGGCATGATCACGCTGTCTTCCACCACAGCGCCCTTCTCAACGCTTACGCCGGAGGAAAGGATGGAGTGGCGGCAGGCGCCGTACAGGTTGCAGCCGTCCGTGACGAGACAGTTGTCGATCTGTGCGCTGTCGGCCACATACTGCGGCAGCATGCCCATGTTGCGTGCGTACACGCGGAACTTTTTGTCGTGCAGGTCGATGGAGGGATGTTCCTCCAGCAGGTCCATGTTTGCCTCCCACAGGCTCTCGATGGTGCCGACGTCCTTCCAATAATCGTTGAAGGAGTAAGCGGAGAGGCGCTGGCCGTCGCGCAGCATGGCGGGAATGATGTTCTTGCCGAAGTCATTGCTGCTGTTTTCGTCGGCTTCGTCCGCCACCAGGTACTGGCGCAGCTTTTCCCAGGTGAAAATGTATACGCCCATGCTGGCGTTGTTGGACTTGGGGTTTTTCGGCTTCTCCTCAAATTCCACGATATTGCCGTCTTCGTCGGTGTTCATGATGCCGAAGCGGCTGGCTTCCTCCCAGGGCACCTGGCGCACGGCGATGGTCACGTCGGCGTTATGCTTGATGTGGTGCTCCAGCATGGCGTTGTAGTCCATCTTATAGATATGGTCGCCGGAGAGGATGAGCACGTAATCCGGATTATACTGGGCGATAAAGGCCATGTTCTGGTAAATGGCGTTCGCCGTTCCGGAATACCACTCGCCGCTCGCGCCGGTCTGGTAGGGCGGCAGAACGAATACGCCGCCGTCCACGAGGTCCAGATCCCAGGGCGTGCCGCTGGCGATGTAGGCATTGAGCTCGAGCGGGCGGTACTGTGTCAGCACACCGACCACGTCGATGCCGCTGTTGGAGCAGTTGCTGAGCGGGAAGTCAATGATCCTGTATTTCCCGCCATAGGGTACGGCCGGTTTGGCCATGCTGCGGGTCAGGATTCCCAGGCGGCTTCCCTGGCCGCCGGCCAGAAGCATCGCCACGCAGCGTTTTTTGCGAAGCATAGATAAAACCCCTTTCCATGTTGATATCATATCAATCAGCGCGTGATGAAAATCAGGAATCAGCGCGCATCCTGCCCTGTTCGCCGCGGAGCTTCTCCGCGATGGTTTCCGTCTGTTCTGGTTTCCGAACCCTGAAATACACGCATCCGAATGCGGGAATGAGCACCTCCGCCGAATGTGGAAGATCGTTGCAGGGCGTTTCCTCCGAGCGGATCGGCAGCCCGTTGTAGAGCCCGCTTCCGGCGTATTCCGTACGGTCGCTGCACAGAATCTCCTCAAGCTGGCAGGCGTAGGGCAGCCCGATGCGGTATTTTTCGTATACCACGGGGGTAAAATTGACGCAGCAGGCTACGGCGCTGCCGTCCTTTGCCGTGCGCAGCATGGCCACGATGGAGCGGTCGCTGTCGTTGACGGAGAGCCATTTGAAGCCGTCCCAGGAATCGTCCACCTGATACAGCGCGGGGGTCTCCAGGTACAGCCTGTTCAGCTCCCGCACATAGCGCTGCATATCGGGATGCTTTTCATACTGCAGCAGGAACCAGTCGAGTTGGTCGTCGTCCTTCCATTCGATGAACTGTCCGAATTCGCCGCCCATGAAGAGCAGCTTTTTTCCGGGATGGGCAAACATGTACCCATACAGTGCCCGAAGCCCCGCGAACTTGCGCCAGATATCGCCCGGCTGCTTGTCGAGCATGCTGTGTTTGCCGTGCACCACCTCGTCGTGCGAGAACGCCAGAATGTAGTTCTCGGAAAACGCGTACATCATGGAGAAGGTGATCTTGTCGTGGTGGTATTTGCGGTAAACGGGGTCGAGCTTGATGTAGGAGAGTATGTCGTTCATCCAGCCCATGTTCCACTTGAACCCGAACCCGAGCCCGCCAAGATCCACCCGTCCCGTCACCATCGGGAAGGCGGTGCTTTCCTCCGCGATCATCATGACGCCGGGGAAGCGGCCGTAAATGCGGGTGTTGAGCTCCTTGAGGAAATCGATGGCTTCCAGGTTGTCGTGTCCGCCGTATTTGTTGGGCAGCCAGTTGTCCTTTTCCCGGGCAAAATCGTGATAGAGCATGGCGCTCACCGCATCGCAGCGCAGACCGTCCGCGTGGTAGCGGTCCAGCCAGAAGGCCGCGTTGCTCATCAGGAAGCTGCGCACCTCGCCCCGTGCGAAATCGAACATGACCGTGCCCCACTGGTCCATGTCGCTGCGGCGCCGGTCGCTGTGCTCAAAGCAGGGCGTGCCGTCAAACCGCCTCAGGCCCACTTCGTCCCTCGGGAAGTGCGCGGGCACCCAGTCCAGGATCACGCCGAGGCCGTTCTGGTGCATGCGGTCGATGAAATCCATCAGCTGCTCGGGGTCGCCGTAGCGTGCGGTGGCGGCGTAATAGCCCGTTACCTGGTAGCCCCAGCTGCCGTCGAAGGGATGCTCCATCACGGGCAGCAGCTCTGCGTGGGTGTAGTGCATTTCCTTCAGATACGGGATCAGCTGGTCCGCGATCTCACTGTAGGTGAGAAGCCTTCCGTCCTCGCCGCGCCGCCAGGAGCCAAGGTGCATTTCATAAATGTTGACGGGGCTGTGCAGGCTGTCAAAGTGCCTGCGCTTTTCCATCCAGTCCGCGTCGTGCCATGCATAGCTGTCCAGGTCCCGAAGGCGGCTTGCGGTGTTCGGGCGCTTTTCGCACAGGAAAGCAAAGGGATCGCCCTTCATGTGCGTTTGCCCGTCGGGACCGGTGATCGCGTATTTATAGGCGGTCAGGCGTTCCGCCGCTTCGGGGAAGGAAAACTTTTCCGGGTCCGCCGCCGGCGTGAACCGGTCCGCGTCCACACGGATCTCCCAGATCCCGTCGTACTGTTTTTCCATGGGGCAGGCATTTTGATCCCACCCGTTGAATTCGCCCACCAGGGAAACGGCCGCGGCGTTGGGTGCCCACACGGCAAAATGCCATCGAGGCGTACCGTTTTCATCCACAGGGTGCGCGCCGAGCCAGCGATAGGCGATGTCCGTGGAACCGGCGTGGAAACGATCTCTTTCAGCCTGGTCAGGCGCGAAATAGTGCATGGAAAAAATCCACCTCCTTCAAGGGGACTTAAGCATTGTTCAGGTTTATAAACAAAGTATAGCATACCTGCGGAAAAAAATCTACCGTTTTTCTCATGCGCAGCATATTTGCTCTTCCCATCTGCATGGGCAGGAACCCTTTGCGTGGAAGAGCGGTTTTCAGCGGGATTCGAAGGGGTCCTGCTGATGGCCTGGCAGGCAAAAGCGGGGTATGGTGCGGGCCTTCGGAAGAGTGGTTTGCGAAAACCAGTGGGGTGAATGCGCCAAAATACGCAAATTGAGCCGAAAAATGGCAGAACTTGACACCTGCACGGCTTCATGATACATTATATTGTGGTTTCGGGCGTTTCGACCGGGATCGTATCCACGCAGGCCGTTGTCATCCGCTCTATCTCAAGTGGAGATTCACCCTCTTAAATCACCAAAAAATGCCAAAAAAGTGGGGACAATCGCACAATATGGCGCCAAAAAAGAGGATTTTCAGCAGTCTGTGTCGAAAGAAAGGGCAATCCCCGTCTGTGGCGGGGAAAACAGCCGCCTGAAAAGGAGATCGAACATGCCTCAGGTATTGGACATGGGCGTGGATCTGGGGACCGCGAGCGTCGTCATTTACGGCAAAAACCGCGGCATTGTCCTGGATCAGCCTGCCGTCATCGCCATTGACCGCGGCACGCGGAACATACTGGCGGTGGGCGAGGAGGCGCACCGCATGCTTGGGCGCACCCCCGGCAATATCATCGCCATGCGGCCGCTGCAAAGCGGCAGCGTCGGCAACCTGGAGCTGGCCTGTGCCATGCTCTCCACTTTCGTACGCAAAGTTTCCGGCAAGCATTTTCTGAGCGGCCCCCGTGTCATCCTGAGCCTGCCCGCCGGCGTAAACGACACCGAGCGCAGGGCCTTTACCGGGGCGCTGTTTGAAGCCGGCGCCCGGCGCACCCAGCTGATGGAAAGGCCCATCGCGAGCGCGATCGGCTGCAAGGTCAAAATCGGCGATACGCTTGGCCACATGATCGTGGACGTGGGCGGGGGACTGACGGAGATCGCCGTGATTTCCATGGGCCGCTGCGTCGTGCGGGACAGCTGCCAGTTCGCGGGCGACCAGATGGACGACGCCATCATCAAATACATCCGCAGGAAGCATAACCTGCTGATCGGCGAAATCACCGCCGAGGATCTGAAAATCAACATCGGCAGCGCGACCGAACGCCAGGAGCAGCTTTATATGGAGGTCACGGGCCGGGACCTGATTTCCGGCCTTCCGAAGGTGATGCGCATTTATTCCGACGAGGTGACCGAGGCCATTCAGGATCCGCTGGAGGCGCTGATGGAGAGCATCCACGGCGTGCTGGAGCAGACCCCTGCGGAGCTTGCCAGCGACATTTTTGACAGCGGCATCATTCTGACCGGCGGCGGCGCGCAGCTGGCGAACCTGCCGGAGGCGATTTACGAAACGCTGCACATTCGCTGCGACCTTGCCCAGGACCCGCACGAGACCGTTGCCATCGGCTGCGGCATGACTTTGGAGCACTGGAGCGAATTCGGACAGTACATTGGCACACGCAGGCGGTAACGGAAAGGAAGCCCATGGTTTTTAAGGCGCTGTTTGGCCATCTCCGGGTGGTTATGCATCACAGGCGCGTCGTGCGCACGCTCTGTTTCCGGGCAGGTCTTTACCGGCAGGGCCTTCTGCACGACCTGAGCAAGTTTTCACCGACCGAGTTCATTCCGTCCGTTCGGTATTACCAGGGCGGCAAGGCCAGCCCCATCCGCGGGGAGCGGAAGGCGAAAGGCTACAGCGAATGCTGGCTGCATCATAAAGGCCGAAACAAGCATCATTTTGAATACTGGCTGGATTACGGCGAGGGCTCTCCGCTGCGCCTGGAGGGCATCAAAATGCCCCCGAAATACCTGACAGAAATGGCGCTGGACCGCATCGCGGCCTCCATGACCTACAACGCGGGGAAATATGACCGCGGCATGCCCCTGGAATACACCCTGCAGCACAACCCGGTGCAGGTGATGCACAAGGATACGGCAAGGGAGCTGGAGCATATTTTCCGCATCCTGAAGGACGACGGAGAGGACGCCATGTTCGACCACCTGAAAGACATTCTGAAAAATGGATACTGATCCGGGCTTTTGACGGGGCTTTGGCACATTGCCTGTGCGAAAGCCCTGTTTCATGCTATGGAAAGCGCACGGCGTGTTTTCGGGACGGGATCAGGGACGAACAGGGCGCAGCTTGTCCTGTGGCCAAACCCGCACTTTCTTTTGCAAATATAACCTGCAAAACAAACCGCAAGGAACTTGTCTGCTGCTGTTTGCATGTGTTATTGCAGGTCTCAACTTGCAGTTACTTTTGAACCGCGGCGGCCCTTTTCCGGCCGTTTTTTTCGCAGGCGTATGCGGGGAATGCCTCTTCGGGCACGCAAAACTGCCGTTGGCGCAGAACATAAAAAACGGAGAAAAAAAGTAAAATTTGATGAATAATTGCGAAAACAGAAGAAATAAAGAGCAAGAAGGCGGATAAAACCAGATCATTGCCTGCCCTCACGGTTTTTGAATTTGACTAACTTTGACCTTTGTGTTATCCTATGCATGTCATCAGGGAGGGGGATCGAAAGAGAGCCCGAACGGATGACAAAAATGCGACCCTGCAAGCGTGGCTTGGAACCAAGCGTACAAGGCCAGTGAATTGGAGGCTTGCATTATGCGTACGTATCTTCCGACTGTGTTTGGTGAAAATCTGCTGGATGTGTTTGACGATTTCGACCGGGACTTTTTCCGCGGCTTTGACCGCCCGGAGCATGTGCTCTACGGCAAGAACGCCGGTCGGATGATGAAGACCGACGTGAAGGAAACGGACCAGGGCTATGAAGTGGACGTGGATCTGCCGGGCTTTGACAAGGACGAAATCAAGCTGGAACTGACAGACGGTTATCTGACCATTTCCGCCCAGAAGAGCGTGAACAAGGAAAACAAGGAAAACAAGGGCAGGATGCTTCGCCAGGAGCGCTATGTGGGCGCCATGCAGCGCAGCTTCTATGTGGGCGGCGGCGTGACCGAGGAGGACATCAAGGCCAGGTATGAAAACGGCGTGCTCAGCCTTGTGATCCCCAGAAAGGAAGAAAAGAAAGTTCCTGAAAAGAAACAGATCCTGATCGAAGGATAACCGAAATAACCAGACGGCCCGCCGGAGAAATCCGGCGGGTTTTTGATGTGCCTGAACGGCACGGCCGTTGCTTCTCCAATCTGTTCAGGGTATAATGGAAACAGATAACCGATAGAACCAGGAGGAGGACGACAGTATGATTTACAGGAATTTTCAGGGCTTGAAGCTCTCCGCGCTGGGCTTTGGCGCCATGCGCCTGCCGGTGATTGACGGGGACGACAGCCGGATCGACGAAGCGGCGACGTTTGGCATGGTGGACACGGCCATACGTGGCGGCATCAATTATTACGACACCGCCTGGGGCTATCACGGGGAAAATTCCGAATGGGTCATGGGCAGGGCGCTTTCCCGCTATCCGAGGGACAGCTTTTACCTGGCCACCAAATTCCCCGGCTACGACGCTTCCAACTGGGGCAAGGTCAAGGAGATCTTCGAGAGGCAGCTGGAAAAGCTGGGCGTGGAATATTTTGACTTTTATCTTTTCCACAACGTGTGCGAAATGAACGTTGACGCTTACCTGGACGATGCAAAATACGGCATTTACAGCTATCTGATCGAGCAGAAGCGCCTTGGCCGTATCAAACATCTGGGCTTTTCCTGCCATGGGAGCATGCCTGTGCTCAAGCGCTTCCTGGACGCCTACGGCAAGGACATGGAATTCTGTCAGCTGCAGCTCAATTACCTGGACTGGACCTTCCAGCACGGAAAGGAGAAGGTGGAGCTGCTGAGGCAGTGGGGCATCCCGGTGTGGGTGATGGAGCCGCTGCGCGGCGGCAAGCTGGCGAGCCTTCCCCCGGAGCACGCTTCGGCCCTGAAGGCGCTCCGCCCGGACGAAGAGATCCCCGCCTGGGCCTTCCGGTTCCTGCAGAGCATTCCGTCCGTCACGATGATCCTTTCCGGCATGTCCAGCCAGGAGCAGCTTGAGAAGAACCTCGCTACGTTCGCGGAGGACCGAGAGCTGAACGAGGAAGAGATGCAAACCCTGCTGGACATTGCGGAAAAGATGCTCTCCCGCGGTACGGTGCCCTGCACGGCCTGCCATTACTGCGTCAGCCATTGCCCCATGGGGCTGGATATCCCGCACCTGCTGAGCCTGTATAACGAGCATGCCTACACCGGCGGCGGTTTCATCGCCCCGATGGCGCTGAGCGCCCTGCCCGACGACAAGCAGCCGCAGGCCTGCCTGCAGTGCCGCAGCTGTGAACAGGTGTGCCCGCAGCAGATCAAAATCTCCGAGGTGCTGGCGGATTTTTCTCAGAAGCTGGGAGGGTAACAGAGCGCGCCTGAAAGATGTGGACGGCAAAAGCCGGACCGAACGCGGAGGAAATGGAAATGAAAAGGCTTTGCGCCTTTCTGCTTTCGCTGATTCTTTGCCTTGCCGCGGCGTCTGTCCCCGCGGAAGGGGGAAGCGACGGCATCGAGCCCGGGCGGGAAGAAACACAGGCGGGCGTATTCGATTTTGATACGCATACGGTGCTGCTGAACAGCGGCTACACCATGCCCATCATGGGGCTTGGAACCTACGCGTTGGACGACGATACCTGTATCCGTTCCGTCATGGCGCTGATTCAATACGGCGGCAGGCTCATTGACACAGCCTACATGTACGGCAATGAAAAGGCCGTTGGCGAAGGCGTTCGCCGGGCGATGGCAGAATACGGCGTTTCGCGGGAAGAGATTTTTGTGATCACCAAAATCTATCCCACGCAGTACGGCAGTCCGGAAGAAGCCATCGACATGGCGCTTGAGAAGCTCGATATCGGATATATCGATATGATGCTCCTGCACCATCCGGGCAGCGGTGACGTGAAGGCCTATCTTGCCATGGAAGCCTATGTAGAGCAGGGGAAAATTCGCTCCCTGGGCCTTTCCAACTGGTACATAGACGAACTGAAGTCGTTCCTGCCGCAGGTGAACATCACACCCGCCCTGGTGCAGAACGAGATACACCCCTATTACCAGGAACAAGAGGTCGTTCCTTTCATCCAGGATCTGGGCATGGTGGTGCAGTGCTGGTATCCGCTGGGCGGACGGGGGTACACACAGGCGCTGCTGACGGATGAAACCATCACCTCCATCGCCTCTTCTCACGGCGTCAGTCCCGCGCAGGTCATCCTCCGCTGGGATCTTCAGCGCGGCATCGTGGTCATTCCCGGTTCGTCCGATCCGGATCATATCCGCGAAAATCTCGACCTGTTCGGCTTTGAGCTTACGGCGGAGGAAATGGAGCGGATCGCCGCGCTGGACCGCGGCGAAAAGCACGACTGGTATTAAGAAGAAAACGGTTCCATATCACGGCAAAAATACCTGATTTTGCATATGAAACACCCTCATGGATCCGGACAGATTCCGTTATATCCATGAGGGTGTTATAAAACCGGTTTCCCGGCGCGCTGTTTACTGCGCGAGAATGCGGTCCCAGAAGTCGCGGATTTTGGCCCTTTCCTCGGGCGTGATGATTTTCATTAGATACTTGGATCCCTTGTCGGCGCAGTTATACTTTTCAAAGAGCCAATCCAGATATTTCGCCAGTTCCATTTTAGCGGACGGTGATATACGCGGCGATCATGTCCAGATAGGTGATCTCAATCTCGTCGCCGTCGTCGTCCTTCTCGCGTTCCACAATCACCATCAGGCTGCCGGAAGTGAAGGCCCTGGAATCGGCCTTTAGCCTGCCGTCTTTATCCACGGCATAGATGGCGTTGCCCAGCGCGG
>CAMOIA010000025.1 GCA_946615785.1 uncultured Clostridia bacterium | reverse complement strand
CCTGCCATACCATGCGTACGGCCACGGGGAACACGCCGGGCCCGGAATAACCGCCCATTTTGTTTGCCAGCACCGGCGCACGCTTTTTCAGGTCGATGCGCATGCCAAGCAGCGTGTTGATCAGGCTCAGGCCGTCCGCGCCCGCGTCCTCGCAGGCCTTTGCGATGGCTACGATGTCTGTGACGTTCGGACTCAGCTTAACATAGACAGGCCTTTTGGATACGGCCTTCACGGCTTTCGTGATGGCCGATGCAGCTTTGGGGTCGGTGCCGAAGGCCATGCCGCCCCCGTGCACGTTCGGGCAGGAAATGTTGATCTCAAAGATGCCGATGTTCCTACATTCGTTCAGAATTTCCACCGCTTCGACGTAGTCGCGCTCGCAAAAGCCGGACACGTTCATGACGATGGGCTTTTTGAAAACGCTTTGGATGGCCTGCAGCTCCACCGCAGCCACGTGCCGCGCGCCGGGGTTCTGCAGCCCGACGGAATTGAGCAGCCCCGCGGGGCATTCCGCGATGCGCGGGGAGGGGTTTCCGTCTCTTGGCAGGAGGGTGGTTCCCTTTACGGCTATGCTGCCGAGAATGTTCAGATCGTAGTATTTTGCGTGCTCCGCCCCGAAGGCGAAGGTGCCGCTCGCGGGGATCACGGGGTTGTCAAGCTGCCAGTCGCCAAGCCGTACGGAAAGATCCTTCACCATTTCAGCTCCTTTCCGGAAAAGACGGGGCCGTCCGCGCAGACGCGCCGGATCCCGTCCGCAGTTTCAACAGCGCAGCCCATGCAGGCCCCAAAGCCGCAGCCCATGCGTTCCTCCAGGCTGTATTCCCCGCGTCCGTCCGTCCGCTCCCAGATGGCGCGCAGCATCGGCTTTGGCCCGCAGGCATACAGAAAGGAAAAGCCGTCCTTCGGCATGACGTCCGTAACGAATCCCTTTGCGCCAAGCGATCCGTCCACGGTCGAAACGATGGGATCGACGCCGATGGCGGCAAAATCGTCCAGCAAAAAGGCGTCGTCCGCATCGGCGAAGCCTGCGATCACGCGCGGCTGCTTTTTTTCGGAAAGGAGCGCCTTGCACAGCGCGAGCATCGGCGGCAGCCCGACGCCCCCGCCGATGAGCAGGGGTTTATCGCCGCTTTTTTGGGTGTCAAAGCCCTTCCCGAGCGGGCAGAGCACGTCAAGCTGTTCGCCCCGGCGCATGGCCTGAAGGCGCTTTGTGCCCTCTCCGACGGCGCGGATGACAAGGCTGATGTGCCCTTCTTCAAAATCGCACAGGCTGACGGGCCTGCGCAGGTACAGGCCCGGCACCTGGATCTGGGCGAACTGTCCGGGCCGCATTCCGTGAAAATCGCCGGAAAGCTCCATGCGGAAGACGGTTTTGTTCAGCGTCTGTACGCTTTCGATGACAGCGGTCATGTTCCTCCTTCTCCGCCGGCGGCGGTTTCTGAAGATGGTGCAGAGTTCGTGTTCAAAACGCGAGCACCCGGTCCCCGAAGACGGTGTACCGGCAGACCCCGTATACCTCCCAGCCCTGAAAGGGCGTGGCCCTGCCGAGGCTTTTGAAGGTGTCGGGGTCGATCACGGTGCTTGCGGAAAGGTCGAAGGCGCACATTTCAAGCCTGCCGCCTTCCAGAAGGCCGCCGTCCAGACGGAACCTGCGCCTTGCGGCGAGGGAAATGCGGTCGACGAGCGCTTCGAGGGACATAAGGCCTGTTCTGACAAAGTGCGTGTAGATCAGCGGGAAGGCGGTTTCGATGCCCACAATGCCCATGGCGCTGCCCGCGAGGCCGCGGCTCTTTTCCTGCGCACTGTGTGGTGCATGGTCGGTGGAGAGCATGTCGATGTCCCCGTTTATGAACCCCTGCCGCAGTGCGTCCCGGTCTTCTTTTGTGCGAAGCGGCGGGTTCATTTTGAAGCGGCCTTCGTCCTGAAGGTCGTCCTCTGAAAGCAGCAGGTAATGCGGGGCGGTTTCGCAGGTGACGTTCACGCCCTCAGCCCTGGCCGCTTTAATCAGGTCAAGGCTTTCTTTGGCGGAAATATGACACACATGGTAAGCGCACCCGGTTTCGCGGCATAACGCCAGGTCGCGTTTGATCGGCCCCCATTCGCTTTCGGAGGGGATGCCGGGCAGGCCGTGCGCGCGCGCATAGGCGCCGTCGTGAATGGCCGCACCCTTTGGGATGAGGGACAGGTCCTCGCAGTGTGCGGCGATGATGCTGCCGGCCTCCCGGCAAAGCGTCATGGCCTGACGCATCACGTTTTCGTCGCTCACGCCGGTGCCGTCGTCTGAAAAACCGCATACGCGTCCGCTCAGCGCGGCCATGTCCACGATCTCGCCCTGCCCGCGCCTTCCGCGGGTAATGCTCGCATAGGGCAGCACGCGGATCACGGCGTCCCTTTGGATCAATTCTTCCTCCATGCGCAGATGCGCGTCGGAATCAATGGGCGGATCGAGGTTCGGCATGGCGCACACCGTGGTGTATCCGCCGTGGGCACAGGCCATGGAGCCGGAAGCGATCGTCTCCTTATATGAAAAACCCGGCTCCCGCAGGTGCACATGCGCATCTGCGAAGCCGGGAAAAATATGGAGACCGCGAAGGTCGAAAACACGATCCGCGTCGGCTGCGATCCCGTCTGCGACCCGGATCACGACGCCGTCCTGGGAAAGAATGTCCGCTTGTCTGAACCCGCCGTCGGCACAAAATACCGTTCCGTTTCTGAATAAAGTCTTCACAGGCAGCTCCTTTTTTTCAGTCGGGGACTATTATACAGAAAGGGAAGGGGGAATGCAAGCCCCAATTCGAGCGACAGGGCTCATTGACGTTTTTCCATTTCCTCGTATTGCGCAAGGAACCGCCTGCAGGCGCTCTGCAGGCAGGCCTCGCTTTCAAGTCCCGCAAGCCTGACAGACTGCACCGCGGCAAACAGAAGATCGCCCATGGCCGTATCCAGATCGCTTCCGGTTTTGCCTTCCGCGCCCTTGGAAAGCAGCTGCACCTTCAAAAGCGCATCCGAAAGGGTTCCGGGGTCGTATCCGGCCCGCGCGGCGCGGCCCTGCATCTTTTCGGCCCGCATCAGGCTCGGAAGGCCTGAGGGCAGGTCGCGCATGCTCTCCGCCACTGTTTTCTGACCGCGTTCGCCGCGCTTGATGGCGTCCCAGTTCCGCGAGACCTCCTCGCCTGTATCCGCTTGCAGGCTGCCGAACACGTGCGGATGGCGCTTGATCATTTTGCGCACGATGGCGGTGGTCACGTCGCCAAGGTCGAAATTGCCGTACTGCCGGCCGATGTCCGCCTGGAAAATGACCTGCAAAAGCACGTCCCCGAGCTCCTCGGCCACGTGATCCCATTCCTCCTTGTCCACGGCTTCGGCGGTTTCGTAGGCTTCCTCGATCAGGTAATTGCGCAGGCTCCGGTGGGTCTGTTCCCGGTCCCAGGGGCAGCCGTCCGGCGCACGCAGGGTTTCCATGACGCGGAACAGATCCTCCACGTCGCACCTTTCCTTGTCTGGAACGGGCGTCGGCAGCAGCGCCGCGGTGCACAGGTGGCCGTATTCGCCTGTTTTCTGCCGGTCGAGATCCTCAAGGGGGATTTCGATCCAGTGCGCAGCGTTTTGCGGATAAAAGTATACTTTTGTGTCCGCGGGCCAGAATTCCATGAGCGCCATTTTAGCCGTTCCGGCCAGGAAAACGTCGTTCAGCTCCGTCAGGATCAGCGTGCCCTGCGACGAGATGGTTTTCAGGTCGCTCGCGGAAACCACGCGTTTTTCCCCGCGCGGCGTGTCCGCCATGGCCGCGGGCATGGCGGGAGGATAGATCCGGCTGATCCGGGGCCGGAGACGCTCCACCGCGCCGTCCGTGGAGGGGTCGAACACGGCGAAGACCACGTCGCTTTCCTCTGCCGCGGCCAGCACGGCCTTTGCGCAGGCCTCGTCCAGCGCTTCAAAATCCTCTGCACTCTCATACAGCGCGTCCAGGGTCTCAAAGGCGATTCCTTCTTCCCGCAGAAAAGAGGCGATGTCAACATGGCCGGTGCGAAGGATCAGCCGCTTTGCATCTTTCATGGCGCGGAGCGCGCCGAGGGTCAGGTCCTCTTCGACACCGCGCCCGAGCCCCGCGACGGTGATGGTAAACGTGTTCATGCTATCAGGCCTTTCTCTTGGGAAGATGAATGGGCAGGTCGTCCGTGCGGAACGCCCGGAAGACATACGCCGCAGCGGCGTAGGAGACGACGCCGACGGCCATGGAGACGGCGACGGTCAGCAGCGTGCGGCCGAACTGCCCCATGGCAAGCCCCGCGTCGCCGCCGAACAGAAAACGGTAGACAGCGTACACCGAGACCCCCATGACGGCGGAGGCCGCGAGGGGGCGCAGGATCACCTCGTCCGCGCGGAAACGCGTTCTGGTGTATTTGCAGGAAAAATAAAGATTCGGCACCATGGAAACGGTGTAGCACACAAGGGACGCGATGGGCGCGCCGTGAATGCCGATGTCGGGATTGCGCACCAGGATCAGGTTCAGCGTGATTTTCAGAACCACGCCCATGAGCAGGGTCAGCATGGGAATGCGCTGCTTTCCGACGCCCTGGAGAATGCCGGAGGTGGCCTGCACCTGCGTGAAGAGGATGATGGTCATGGCGGAAACGTGAAGCAGATCGCCCGCGAGCATCAATTGATCGTAAGTGTAGCTTGAGCTGCCGTAGCACAGGAACAGAATGGGCTTTGCCAGCAGGCTCATGCCGATGGAGCAGGGGAACCCGACGAGGGATGCGATTCGAAGGCCCGTGCAGGTTTCCTTCGAAACGTAGGGCATGTCGCCCCTGGCCATACCGGAGGCGATGTCCGGCACAAGGTTCGTGCTCATGGCCATGGCGAGCGCCGTGGGCACGTTGATCATGGTGATCACCATGCCGCTGTACATGCCGTAGCGGATGCGCGCTTCGCTGTCGGAAAGGCCGCCGAGGGTCATCAGGTTCTTCAGCATGGCGCTGTCGATGGTGGAGGCCAGGGGCACGATGCACGCGCCGAGCGTAATCGGGATGGAAATGGCGATGACCTGCGACGCGATCCTTCGCCCGCCGGGCACGTCCTCATCGATGACGGGCGCGGGGGTATCCACTTTTCGCATATGAAGGATCATGTACAGAAGGGCCACGCACTCGGCAAGGCTCGTTCCGAGCAGCGCGCCTGCCGCGCCCATCACCCAGCCGCCGCGCTGAAAGCCGATGGAGGCCATCGGCAGCGCTACCGCCACCTTGCCCACCTGTTCGATCAGCTGGCTCACGGCTGTGGGCAGCATGTGGCGCATGCCCTGCATATAGCCCCGGAAAGCGGACATGACGCATACGAACAGAAGCGACGGCGCGATGCACATGTAGCTCGAATAGCCCTCCGGCGTGCCCCCCGCCCGGGCGATGGTGCGGGAGAGCGCGAAGAGCAGGATCGTCGTAACGATGCCGAGCACCGTCAGAAGCTTCAGGGAAACGCGGAAGATCTTCCTGGCCGTGCGGTGCCTCTCGAGCGTTACATGGTGTGAAACCAGGCGCGAAATGGCCACGGGAATGCCGGCCGAGGTGATGGTGAGGAGCAGGTTATAGGCGGGCATGACCTGCTGGTACAGCCCGAGCCCCTCGCCGCCGATCATGTTGGCGAGCGGTATGCGGTACAGAACGCCCACCACCTTGCAGATGAGCCCCGCAAGGCCGAGCAGGCCGATCCCGCCTACCAGGGAATGCTTTTTTGTCATATGCGATCCGTGCGGACAAAGCGCCGCTTTGCCGCTTCCTTTTTGAATGCTTGTCTGTAAAGCCGAAAGATGCACAGCCCATGCTTAAAAAGCCGGGGCTGTGCATCGGATCAGTGCTTAAATGTCGTCTTCCCCTGCGGTTTCGCCTTCGGGGCCTGCGGGGTCCGGGGCCTGTGCGTCTTCGGCCTCTTCCTCTTCCTTGCTGGCACGGGCGACGCCGACCACGCGGCTGTTTTCGCCGATGCGCATCAGCCTCACGCCCTGGGTGGCCCTGCCGCAGATGCGGATTTCGTTTACCGGGGTGCGGATGATGGTGCCGTCGTCGGTGATGAGCAGAATGTCTTCGTCGTCCTTCACGGCCAGCTGCGCCGCCAGGTACCCGGTCTTTTCGGTCAGCATCATGCCGCGCACGCCCTTGCCGTTGCGCGCGGTTTCGCGGTAATCGTCCGGGTTGCTGCGTTTGCCGTAGCCGTTTTCGCTGATGGCGAGCACCAGGCTGTCTTCTTCCAGCATGGCCATGTCGACCACCTGGTCGCCTTCCTGCAGCTTGATGGCGCGAACGCCGCGGCTGATGCGGCCCATGGCGCGCACGTGCTTTTCGTTGAAGCGCAGGCTCTGGCCCATCCGGGTGCCAAGGAGCACCTCGTCTTCGCCGCTTGAAAGCTCCACGCCGATCAGCTCGTCGTCCTCCTGCAGAACGATCGAGAAAAGGCCCGACTTTCTCAGGTGCGCGAATTCGCTCAGCGCGGTCTTTTTGATCATGCCGCCGCGGGTCGCCATCATCAGGTAAAGCCCTTCGGTGTCACGCGGCATGGGAATCATGGTGCTCACCCGCTCGCCGCCGGAAAGCGGCAGCAGGTTCACGATGGCCGTGCCCTTCGCCGTGCGCCCGGCCTCGGGAATCTGGTAGCACTTGAGGGTGTAGACCCGGCCTTTGTTCGTGAAGAACAGGATGTCGTCGTGCGTGGAGACCACGCGGATCTGCCGCGCGAAATCCTCCTCGCGGGTGGTCAGGCCCGAAACGCCCTTGCCGCCGCGGTTCTGCGCGCGGTAGGTGGATTTGGGCAGGCGCTTGATATAGTTCATCTGCGTGAGGCTCACCACCATGTCGTCCACGGCGATCAGGTCTTCCACGTCGATCTCGCCCTCGACCACGCTCAGCTCCGTGCGCCTGGGATCGGCGTACTTTTCCTTGATGGCGAGCATTTCGTCCTTGACGACGCCCATCAGTTTCTTTTCGTCCGCGAGCAGGCTTTCAAGATAGGCGATGGTCTTTTCCAGTTCCTGGTATTCGGCCTCGAGCTTGTCCCTTTCCAGACCGGTCAGCCTGGCAAGACGCATGTCCAGGATGGCCTGCGCCTGTTTTTCGGAAAAGCCGAAGGTATCCATCAGGTTCTGCCGGGCTTCGGTCGTGTCGCGCGCGGATTTGATGATCTGCACGATTTCGTCGATATGGTCGAGCGCCTTGAGCAAACCTTCCAGGATATGGGCGCGGGCAAGGCATTTGTCCAGGTCGTACTTCGTGCGCCGCGTGACCACTTCCTTCTGGTGCAGGATGTAGTAGTACAGCATTTCCTTCAGGCTCAGGGTGCGCGGCACGCCGTCGACCAGCGCCAGCATGATCACGCCGAAGGTGTCCTGAAGCTGCGTGTGCTTATACAGGGTGTTGAGCACCACCTGCGCCTGCACGTCCTTTTTCAGTTCGATCACCACGCGCATGCCGGCCCGGTCGCTCTCGTCACGGATATCGCTGATGCCGTCCACCTTTTTTTCGCGCACGAGCTCGGCGATCTTTTCCACCAGCTTGGCCTTGTTGACCATGTAGGGGATTTCGGTCACGATGATGCGGTCGCGGTTGGCCGTCATGGCCTCCACTTCGGTGCGGGCGCGCACCACGATGCGCCCGCGGCCGGTATAATAGGCCTCCCGGATGCCGCTGCGGCCCAGGATGATGCCGCCGGTGGGGAAGTCCGGGCCCTTGATGTGCTGCATCAAATCGTCAAGGCTTGCGTCCGGGTTGTCGATCAGGCAGACCGCGCCGTCGATGACCTCGCCCAGGTTGTGCGGCGGAATGTTCGTGGCCATGCCGACGGCAATGCCGGAGGAACCGTTGACCAGGAGGTTGGGGAAACGGGAAGGCAGCACCTTTGGCTGCATGAGGGTCTCGTCGAAGTTCGGCATGAAATCGACGGTGTCCTTGTCGATGTCCTGCAGCAGGAAATTGCAGATTTTGCTCATCCTCGCTTCGGTATAACGCATGGCGGCGGCGCCGTCGCCGTCCACAGAACCGAAGTTGCCCTGGCCTTCTACGAGGGGATAGCGGATGGTAAAGTCCTGTGCCAGGCGCACCATGGCGTCGTACACGGAGGCGTCGCCGTGGGGATGAAATTTACCCAGCACGTCGCCCACGATGCGGGCGCTTTTGCGGAAGGGTTTGTCCGGGGTCATGCCCAGTTCGTTCATGTCGTACAGAATGCGGCGGTGCACTGGCTTCAGACCGTCCCGCACGTCCGGCAGGGCGCGGTTGATGATGACCGCCATCGCGTAGGCGATGAACGAGGTTTTCATTTCGGTTTCAAGGTCCGCCGGCAGGAGGCGGTCGTTGATTTCACTTGCCATGATATGATCCTTTCCGGTTCATCAAAGATCCAGGTCCGTCACCAGGGTCGAATTCTGCTCAATGAATTCCTTGCGCGGCTCCACCTTGTCGCCCATCAGCAGGGTAAAAATCTCGTCCGCGGAAATCGCGTCCGCCAGCGTAAACTGCTTCATGGTGCGGGTTTCCGGGTTCATGGTGGTCTGCCACAGCTGTTCCGAGCTCATTTCGCCAAGGCCTTTGTAGCGCTGAATCTCAGGCTTGTTCGCGCGGCCGATTTCGTCCAGCTTTTTCTGCAGGGCGGCGTCGTCGTAAACGTAGGTTTCCTTTTTGTTCCAGGTCACCTTGTAAAGCGGCGGCATGGCGCTGTACACATAGCCCTGCTTGATCAGTTCGGGCATGTAGCGGTAGAAGAACGTGAGCATCAGAATGCGGATGTGCGCGCCGTCGACGTCGGCATCCGTCATGCAGACGATGCGGTGATAGCGCAGCTTTTCCAGACTGAATTCCTCGCCGATGCCGCAGCCGAACGCGGTGATCATGTTCTTGATTTCCTGGTTGATGAGGATCTTGTCAAGCCGGGTTTTTTCCACGTTCAGGATTTTTCCGCGCAGGGGCAAAATGGCCTGGTAATGGCGGTCGCGGCCTGTTTTGGCGCTGCCGCCGGCGCTGTCGCCCTCCACGATGAAGATCTCGCACTTGGCGGGGTCGCGCTCTGAGCAGTCGGCGAGCTTGCCGGGCAGGCTCGCGCTTTCAAGCACGGTCTTGCGGCGGGTCAGGTCGCGCGCCTTGCGGGCGGCTTCCCTGGCGCGCGCGGCGCCGAGGCAGCGGTCGAGGATGATCCGCGCGGTGGGCGGGTTTTCCTCCAGGAACTGCTCCAGCTTGTCATAGACAAGGCCGTCCACGATGGGCCGCACCTCGGAATTGCCGAGCTTGGATTTGGTCTGTCCCTCGAACTGCGGTTCGTGCAGCTTGACGGAAATGACCGCCGCGAGCGATTCGCGCACGTCCTCGCCCTTGAGGTTGCTGTCCGCGTCCTTGAGGATCTTGTATTTGCGGCCATAATCGTTAATGGCGCGGGTCAGGGCGGAATTGAAGCCCATCAGGTGCGTGCCGCCGTCGGGCGTAAGCACGTTATTGGCAAAGGCGTAAATGTTTTCCTGATACGTGTCGTTGTACTGCATGGCGGCTTCCACGAACACGCCGTTTTTCTGACCTTCCACGTAAATGGGCTCCGGGAAGAGCATTTCCTTGTGCTTGTTCAGGTATTTTACAAATTCGCGAAGACCGCCCTCATAGTGGAAGGTGCGTTCCTTGATTTCCTCGCCCCGTTCGTCCCTCAGATCGATGCGGATGCCCTTGTTCAAAAACGCCATTTCCCGCAGGCGGGATTTCAGGGTGTCGAAGGAAAAATCGATGCCGGGATCGAAAACGCCGTTGGGGTTTTCGTCCGAGCGGATGTCCGGCCAGAAGCGCACGGTGGTGCCGGTTTCCTCGGTGGTGCCGATCACGCGCAGGTCATAGTCGATTTTGCCAAGGGAATATTCCTGCTCGTACACGCTGCCGCCCTGGCGCACCTCCACGCGCAGGTGGCGCGAAAGCGCGTTCACAACGCTCGCGCCCACGCCGTGCAGGCCGCCGGAAATGTTATAGCCCTCGCCGCCAAACTTGCCGCCGGCGTGCAAAACGGTGAGGCACACCTCCACGGCAGGGCGGTGCAGCTTGGGGTGCAGACCGACGGGGAAACCGCGGCCGTTGTCGCGCACGGAAACGGAGCCGTCGCTGTGCAGCGTTACCTGGACGCGGGTGCAGAAGCCGGCCAGGGCTTCGTCCACGGAATTGTCGACGATTTCATATACGCAGTGGTGCAGGCCGCGCACGTCGGTGGAGCCGATGTACATGCCGGGGCGCTTGCGCACGGCCTCCAGGCCTTCCAGAACCTGGATCTGGGTTTCATCATAATGGGTGCCTTCGGTGATGCGGGTGTCGTCACCCGGTAAAAATTCAGACATGCTGACCTCCTGGTATGACCTTCCGCTGCCCTGTGAACCGATCAAAATCGCAAAATGGGCAACATAAACAGTATACCACAAAAAGCCCGTTTTGAAAAGGTCTCTACTATATTAAATGCAACCAATTTGGCACGCCTGCAAAGCCCCGAGGGTTCCTTATTTTGATCCATTTGTGTTCATAATTTCGTAACAATTAAGGACTATGATGGCATCGTTCCAAAAGGAATACAAGCGCTCTGCGCAATACTATAAGGAGGTTTGGATTATGAAAAGAAAGATTGCTCTGACCGTGCTTTGTCTTGCCGCTGCGGCTGTGCTGATTTTCGGCACACTGACCCTTTCGGCCGGCGCGGACACAAAAACCCTGACCGAGGACGAGATCAACCAGATCGTCTCCACCACCACCGATACCACGCAGATTTCCAGTCCTTTCACCGAAGCGGTGAACAAGGTGCGCGACAGCGTGGTCGGCATCAACAATTACCAGACCGTTTCCTCCAACTACGGCTACGGCTTCGGCTATGGCTACGGCGGCAAGTACGACCGCGACCGCGATACCAGGGATCAGCTTTACGCCACGGGCAGCGGTGTTGTGATCACCTCTCTTGGCCATGTGCTGACCAATTACCACGTCATCGAAGAC
>CAMOIA010000024.1 GCA_946615785.1 uncultured Clostridia bacterium | reverse complement strand
CAGATCGGTCCCGTTGAGGCTGAGCCTGGTCACGCCGGAAGCATATTTCACCGTTGCGTCGCTGCCAAGGGTCATTCCGATGTCAAGGCGATTGTGGAAAACGGCAGAAACTTTTTTGAAATCCGTTTCTTTGGCCTCTTTTTCGATCATGGAAGCCAGGGTAAGCACTTCGTCCATGGTCATGCCGATTTCGTCGGCGCGAGCATGGTCGCTGTCCGTAAACACGGCTTCCGTCTGACTCAGGAGCTTTCGAATGATGTCCGTGCTGGTCGCGCTGGTGTACACTTCATATGTGTCGGGCATCAGATAGCCTTCCAGCATGTACCTGCGGCCTGTGGTGCGGGCGATATCGCTGATATAATAATAAGCGGTGTAGTTCTCGCCGGTCTGGCATTCGCGCAGAAATTCCGCGCTGCTGCTGATCTGGCCGATCTGCTGCAGGTATTCGGCGATCTTTTCGACCGTCCATCCGGGAATCACGGTAATGTTCCGGACGAGCGGATTCCCGTCGCCCAGCGTCAGCTGGTTCGCGATTTCCGTCATGGGCATGGACTTAGAGAGCGCATAATCGCCGCTTTGAATCTTCTGGCTGTAGCCGGCAAAATCGGCGTAATACTTAAAGACGGTGGCGTTGTGAATCAGCCCGCTTTCGGCAAGGTGCTCTGCAACCTTTGTCAGGCTTTCTCCGCTTTTCACCTGAAAGGCGACCGTGCTCAGGTCCGCTTCGTCCATCGGCGCAAACCAGCTGCGTTCGATATGGTTCCATACGCTCATGGCGATGCCGAAGGTGGCGAGCATGACGCACAGAATGATCGCGAGCGGACGGATGAAGCGCCAGATGCGTTCTCCAAGAAAAACCCTTTTCTCCCTGTCATAGGGCGGAGGAGTTAATTCCCGATTGTTCATAAACCCTCCGTTACCCCGGGAATTCGGTGCCGATGTCGGCGGCTTCGCCGATGATCTGCAGGACGTCCGCGGTTAATTTCTGCAGGCGGAGCTTAGCAAGCAGATACGCCGAGGTGCGCGGATCGTTGTATAAAAGCGCCGTCAGGCCGGAAAACCGCTGCGTTTCATCTGCGTCAGCCTGCTGACCGGAGGCGGCGTAAAACTGCATGCGCATCTGCAGCCTTTCGTATTCTTTCAAAAGGCTCTTGATACCCGCGTCGCTGTCCACTTCTTCCTTCTGCTGCGCGTAAAGGGTGTATTCATCGCTTTCGCGGATGTCCTGGGCGAGAAGTTTCGCCCGTTCAATGGGATTCATATGCGCTCCTTTCAGGGATGCCGTATGCGGCCGGTTTGTTCATCAAAATGGAAGAAAGCATTGCTTTCCAAACGACATGATACCATAAACCAGGCGGAAAAACATCAAACGGTTTTGTAAAATATTTTATAAAAGGTATTGACAATCTGAATGAGCAGTGTTAAATTATATTTGTTCAAATCAAACTTTGAAAGGAGTTGATGAAGCCCATGTCATTTTATGATTATTCCGTCAAGACCGCTAAAAATGAAGACCTTTCCATGAAGACTTTTGAGGGCAAGGTCGTGCTCGTTGTCAACACCGCGACCGGCTGCGGCTTCACGCCACAGTATAAGGATATTGAAGAACTCTACGAAAAGTATCATGACAAGGGGCTTGAAGTGCTGGACGTTCCCTGCAACCAGTTCCGCAACCAGGCGCCCGGCACCGACGAAGAAATCCACGAATTCTGCACCCTGCATTACAACACGCAGTTCCCGCAGATGAAAAAGAGCGACGTGAACGGCGAAAACGAGCTGCCGCTCTACACCTTCCTCAAGAGCCAGAAGGGCTTTGAAGGCTTCGGCAAAGGCGCGATGGCGCTGGCGATGAAGGCCGTGACCCTCGGGATCGACAAGAAAGACCCGGCGATCCGCTGGAACTTTACCAAATTCGTCGTGGACCGCAGCGGCGAAGTTGTGGCAAGGTTTGAGCCGACTGCGGCGATGAGCGACGTGGAAAAGTGCATTTCCTCTCTGCTGTAAGCGCGTGAGGGATAGAATCAATAATCAACAGGAGGCTGAAACGATGATCAAGGAAGTTTTAAACAACGATCTTACCGAAGCGATGAAGGAAAGCGTTGCTGTGGTGGATTTTAACGCCACCTGGTGCGGCCCCTGCCGGATGCTGGGCCCGGTGCTTGCGGAACTGAGCGAAGAAATGGCAGGCAAGGTGGCCTTCTACGGCTGCGACGTGGACGAGAACAGCGAGCTTGCCGGTCAGTTTGGCGTGATGAGCGTTCCCACGGTGCTGCTCTTTAAGAACGGTGTGAAAACCGACATGCAGATCGGCTTCCGTCCGAAGGAAGATTACGAAGCGTGGATCAGGAAAAACCTGTAAGGCCGGGGGAGAGAGAAATGCCTTTGGAAGCGACTGATGAAGCGCTGCGGCTTGACCGTCAGCTCTGTTTTCCGCTGTACGCCGCGGCGCGGAAAATCGTGAACCTGTATACACCGCTGCTCAAGCCTCTTGGAATCACCTATACACAGTACCTGGTACTGATGGTGCTTTGGGAAGAGGACGGAGTAACCGTCGGCGACCTGTGCAGGAGGCTGTACCTGGATTCCGGAACCCTGACTCCGCTTTTGAAAAAAATGGAAGCGGAAAGCTTTGTCCGCCGGGCCAGGAGCACGCTTGACGAGCGCATTGTCACCGTGACGCTGACGGAAAAGGGCAGGTCGATGAAGGAACAGGTCAGGAGCGTGCCAGGCTGTGTCGGCGGGTGTGTGAACCTGACCGCGGATGAAGCGGTTACGCTGTACGGTCTTCTGTATAAGCTTCTGAACGGAGAAAACTGATCAGACGCGCGCCTTGCGTTCATAAGCCAGGCGCGCGTCTCCGTTTTGGAGGTGAATGACGCCGCAGAAGCGAAAGCCCTGTGCAAGGACAGCGCGCTGCATGGGCAGGTTATCGATATGGGTATCGATACGGATGGGAAGAAAGCGCTGATTTGCGAAAGCGACGGCTTCTTTTAATATGCCGCGGTGAATGCCGTCCCCGCAAACCCGGTGGAGGGTGAGATAGGGGGAGGGGGTTAAAAAGCGCCCGTGAATGCGTGCATATGTGGGCTCCGGTTTTTCGGTCATCAGGAAGACGCCGTAGACGGCCCCGTCTTCAAGCACGTAAAGATCTTTATCGGCAATGTCTTTTTTGAGAATGGATTCCTGCGGATAGCCGCCGATCCATTGATGCGGATTCCCGTGACTGTGCATAAAAAGCCGCCCCGATTCATAAATGGAAAGAATCGCGGGCAGATCCGAAAGAACGGCGCGGCGTACCATGGCGTGAAACCTCCTTTTGTTTGAATGCACTATACCATTTTCGGCGCTTCATTTCAATGACCGGACGGAAAAGCACAAAAGCAAATGCCTTGTAAATTAAGGATTCGAAACATGAAAAGTTAGTGTGGACTATCCACAAAGGCTCGTGCTATCATAAAATTACGCTGAAAGCGCAATATGATGTGGAGGTGCACATAAATGGCTTACAAGATTTCTGATGAATGCATCAAGTGCGGCGCCTGTGCCGCTGAATGCCCCGTGGAAGCGATCACCGAAGGCGACGAAAAGTTCGAGATCAATCCTGAACTTTGCATCGAGTGCGGTTCCTGCGCCGGTGTCTGCCCCGTGGGCGCTCCCCAGCAGGAAGAATAAGTTTCTTTCTTCAGGAAAACCGGGCTGCAGCTTGCAGCCCGGTTTTCCTGTTCAAGCGCTTTTGTTCACGGATGGGCTGCGTTGAATTGAAAAGGCCATTTTATCAGATGCCAAAGGGTCAGGGAGCTTCGAACTTGACAAGCACCGCCCTGCGCGCTAAGATGATTGCGGATTGAAGAGAGGAGCTTCCAGATGCGTTTGATCGACACGAGGTATGTTCGCCTGCTTGACCATGTCCGGCCGGAAATGATGTCGGCGGAACACTGGCTGAAGAATTGCAGCGGCGAAACCGTGATGACCGAAGAGGCGATTTCGGCTTTCAACCGTTCGCTGCACATGTGCATGCCCTTTTCCGACACGCTTTCATTCAGCCTGGATGACGCGCCGGATACGATCGGCGGAAGTACGCTGCGGAAAATGATTTCGCTGTATGTGCCGCCAAAGGACCCATCGACCAGGTTTTTGAACGGAGAGCCGACTGACGCTGCCTTCTGGGAGAACGTGCTTGACAACCGCGCCATGGACCGGATTGAGGACAGCGTTCCTGTGCGCTTTGGGTACTCTGTTTCCCGCGGCATGATTTGCATGTTTCCGACGCCGCACTACCTTGGCGAGGACGCGGAGGACCGTTTTTTCGATATGAACACGGCCTCGGAATGCCTGCCGTATCTTCCGCTTGTGATCCTGCATGAAAGCCGGGACGGAGAATGGCTTTTCTGTCTGTTTTACAACATCGGCGGCTGGGTCAAAAAAGAGCACGTCGCGGCCTGCAGGGATCGGGCGGATTGGCAGAGTCGGCGGGACGAAACCAGCTTTTTAACGGTGGTGGGACGCGAACTGCGCCTTGGCGACGATCCTTACTGTGAAAGCCTTTCCGGACAGGTTTTGCCGATGGGGACGCACTTAAAGCTCCTTGCGGCAAAGGATGCGCCGGAACTTGTGCATGGACGCTCGACCTACGGAAACTATGTCACGCTGCTTCCGACGAGGGGATCAGACGGGCAGATTCAGGATACCTACTGCCTGATTCCCATCAGCGACGACGTCGTCCCGGGGCTTTTGCCCTATACCGGCGAAAATGTCATTCGCCTTGCGTTCAAGCGCCTTGGCGACCGGTACGGATGGGGAGGAGCGCTTCACGCCAACGATTGCTCCGGTATCGTACACGAGATTTTCACCTGCTTCGGCTTTCTTCTGCCAAGGGGCGCAAAGTCCGAATCGGATGTGCCCTGCGATGGGCGGCAGGACGTGAGCGGCCTTTCCGTTTCCCAAAAGATGGAGAGGCTGAAGGAACTGATGCCCGGTTCGCTTTTGTACCTTCCCGGACACATCGTGATCTATCTTGGCATGGATCATGGTGAGCCCTATGCCATCAGCGCGACGGGGTCGATGGGGCTGGACGGAATGAAGACGGGCGAAGTGAAAAGAATCCTGTCCGTTTGCGTGAACGATCTTTCCGTCCGCAGGCGCACGGGCCTTACTTGGCTTGAAAGCATGACCGTGTTTTTAACACTCAGGTAAAAATGAGCATGGAGGGTTCTGGCATGAAAAAGATCAGTTGCATTATCCTTGCGCTTTTGCTGCTTTCCTGCACCGCTTTCGCCGAAGATGGCGCCGGAAACCCGGAAACGGCGGTTGCGGAAAATGGAGCGGCCGCAGCGGAAACGGTAACGGAAACGGTTCCTGAGACGGAGACTGCGCCTGAAACGGCTGACGCAGCGCAGGCGGTGACGGAAATGGCGGATGCTCAGGCGCCGGATCAGATGGACATTTTGACCGGGACGCCGGATCTGAAGGAATTGACCCCGGTCGAGGGAACGGATACCACCTATCTGGTGGTGGAAACCGGCGGAATCCAGGAAACCGTCGCCCAGAGCGTATTCACCCAAAAACAGCTCGGGTTTACGTTCCAGTACGATTCGGATTATCTCTCTGTTTACGATACGGTCAGCGAGGACGGAAAGACCGGAGCGGTCTACGTGAATCCCTCCGATCCGGAAAACAAGGATCTGATTTCCATTCAGATCGTTTCGGCATCCAGCCTTGGGATCAGCCCGGAAGCGTATCTGGAACAGGTGCCGATGGCCTTTGCGCTCGACGACGTCGGGCAGATGGATCAGATCGTTCTGGACAGCGGCGTCGCGTTCAGCTTCCGTGCAGGGTTCAAAGGCGGTATGTATTATATGTTTTTCACCCTGACGGGCGGACAGGAGGACCTTTGCCTGCTGGTGCAGTATCCGCTGAGCGTGATCGAGGATTACGGTGCGCGGTTTGACCGGCTGATCTGGTCCATTTCGTTTACCGATTGATTTGCATTTGCATCGCGGTTCCGTCTGAAAAGGGTTTCATGCGGAACCGGGAATGAGAGGATGGGTTTTGACATGCTGCAGCTGGAGAATATCAGCTACGACGCGGAAGAAAAAGCGGAAATACTGAAAGACATCAATTTGACGATATCCGGGCGTTTTACCGCCATAACCGGCCCGAACGGCGGCGGGAAAAGCACCCTGGCAAAGGTCATTGCAGGCATTTTGAAGCCGACCTCCGGCAGAATTCTTCTGGACGGCGAGGATGTGACCGGCCTTTCCATTACAGAACGCGCCCATGCGGGGATCAGCTATGCTTTTCAGCAGCCCGTGCGCTTCAAGGGACTTCGGGTGCGCGATCTGCTAAAGCTCTCTGCCGGGAAGGACACCAAACTGCAGGATGCCTGCGCATACTTAAGCGAGGTCGGTCTTTGCGCACGTGACTATATGGACCGGGAACTGAACAGCAGCCTGAGCGGCGGTGAAATGAAGCGCATTGAAATCGCGACGATTCTCGCGCGGGGCACCAAACTTTCCATCTTTGACGAACCGGAAGCCGGGATCGATCTGTGGAGTTTTCAGAGCCTGATCCATGTGTTTGAAAAAATGAACGAACGGACCAGCGGCTCGATCCTGATCATCAGCCATCAGGAAAGGATTTTGAACATCGCAGATGAAATCATCGTCCTCAGGGACGGAAAGGTCGACAGGATCGGCGACCGCGCGAGCGTGATGCCCGATCTTCTGCGCGGCACGTGCAGCGTGCTCGAATCCAAAATGGCAAGGGATGGTGATCTGCGTGGATGAGATTCAAAAGGAATTGCTTCGGCAGGTAGCCGATCTGGACGCGCTTCCGGTTGGCGCGTACAATATCCGGGCGGACGGAAAAAGCATTGCCCGCAATTCCACCGCAAACATTGAGATCGTTTCGCAAAAGGATCGCCCCGGCATCGAGATTCACGTAAAGGCCGGCACAAAGAACGAATCCATGCACATTCCGGTCCTGATGCAGGAAAGCGGCCTCAAGGATATGGTCTATAACGACTTCTACGTCGGCGAGGACTGCGACATCACCATTGTTGCCGGATGCGGCATCCATAACTGCGGTGCGGGAACCAGCCAGCACGACGGCATCCATACGTTTTATATCGCAAAGAACGCGAAAGTGCGTTACGTCGAAAAGCACTACGGCGAAGGGGACGGCAGGGGCAAGCAGGTGATGAATCCCACCACGGTGATCCATCTGCAGGAAGGCGCTTCCATGCTGATGGAAACCTCGCAGATCGCCGGGATCGACGATACCATCCGCGATACGAGCGCTGATCTGGCAGAAGGCGCTTCACTGGTTGTCAAAGAAAAGATCCTGACAACAGGCGTTCAAAAGGCCGAGACCCATTTCATGGTGGATCTGAACGGAAACGGGTCCAGCGCAGACGTGGTGTCCAGGAGCGTCGCACGGGATCAGTCCTATCAGCACCTTGTGGCGCGGG
Organism: uncultured Clostridia bacterium; assembly: GCA_946615785.1. Classification (GTDB taxonomy): domain Bacteria; phylum Bacillota; class Clostridia; order Christensenellales; family Aristaeellaceae; genus RUG756. Next base: position 3,885 of record CAMOIA010000024.1, on the reverse strand, counting down.
TGAACGGAAATGCCGAATGCACGGGGCACACCGAATGCGATTCCATCATTATCGACGACGGCAGGGTGCTTGCGCAGCCAGAGCTTGAGGCCAACTGCGTTGACGCCAGCCTTGTGCATGAAGCGGCCATTGGCAAAATTGCCGGCGAACAGCTGATCAAGCTGATGACGCTGGGCCTGACCGAGCAGGAAGCGGAGGAGCAGATCATCAACGGTTTCCTGCGCTGACCCTGATCGAGATTGAGATTATCGTGCTTTCCTTGCTTGACCGGCCTTTGGCCGGTTTTTGTTTTGTCATTAAATCGTAACAAAATTGTTACAAAATCTTGACAAATAGGTATAAAAGCTTATATAGTAGGGGTATGAAGCCATGGACCAAACGGCCTGGCATTTTGGTGCGATCGCGCCGTGACGGAAGCGATCATTGGAGGCGATGCGAATGAATCTGAAAAAGTGGCTTGCGATCCTTGCGGGCCTTGCCATTCTGGCTTTGGCGGTTGCCGGCCTTGCGGAAGCTGTCCCCGTGGACATGACCTTGCGCATGGGGGACAGCGGAGACAGGGTAACGGAGCTTCAGACCAGACTGAAGGCGCTCAATTACTTTACGGGCAAGGTGAACGGCGAGTACAATACCCTCACGAGAAACGCGGTCATGGCGGTTCAGGCTGCCTACGAACTGGACATAACAGGCGAGGCTGACGACGACACCCTGGCCATTATCTATGGAGAATGCTACCGTCCCCTTTCCTATAATGACCAGGGGAACGACGTCAAGCAGCTGCAGGAAAGACTGACGGAGCTTGGCTACTATACCGGCAAGATCTCCGGCAAATACCTGGACGGCACAAGGAGTGCGGTCGCGGCCGTGCAGGACGACTTCGGGATGGAATCCACAGGGGCCGCGGACGTGTGGACGCTGGAGCTGATTTACAGCGATATCACCAAGCCTACGCCGACGCCCATTCCCGCCTTTGCGAGCAGCACGTATGTGGAATTCACCCGCACCTTAAGCTACGGCGTAACGGGAAACGACGTTCAGAAGGTGCAGCAGCGCCTGATGGACCTAGGCTATTTTACCTACAAAAAAACAACCACCGGGTATTACCGGAACACACAGCAGGCCGTAAAGGATTTTCAGGCGAAGAACGGACTTTTGCAAACCGGAAACGTGGATGAAAAAACATGGAATGTGCTCTTCAATGATGATTCTGTGGTCGCGGCGGATGGCATAGCGAAACCAAGCGCCACCCCGGAGCCGATTCCATACGGCATTGAAGTGGATGTGAACAACCAGGTCGTGAAGATATGGGCCTACAACGATGAAACGGGAGAACACAGCGATCTTGTAAAATGCTTTCTCTGCTCCACAGGTACAAAATCTCACCCTTCCGCCCCGGGAACATACGTGCTCTCGGGGCGGAGGGCTAGATGGTGCGAATTTCCCACCTGGGGCGGCGGGAAAGCGCAGTACTGGGTGAAAATCGACGACGAGATCGCTTTTCACAGCGTGCTGTACCGTGCCTATGACGAAGAAACCCTGGTGGAAAGCAGCCTCAACAATCTCGGCAAACGCGCTTCTCACGGCTGCGTGCGGCTGACGGTGGCCGACGCAAAATGGCTGTATGAGAACTGCCGCGCCGGTACGGTGGTCACCATTCATGAGGACGCACCGGCGGATCCCGAGCTTCGCGCCGCGATCAAGCCGGGTTCACTGGACCGTGATGCGAAACTGCCCGTGGCCACCCCCACGCCCATCGCTTACGCTTATGACAGCGCAAACCCGCCGGCCGTGGAGTTTCGAACGCTGTCCAATGGAAAGACGGGGGAGGATGTATACTGGCTGCAGATGACGCTGAAACAGCTTGGCTATTATGCGGGCACTTGCACCGGCACCTATCTTGAGGGCACAAAGAATGCCGTAAAAGCCTTTCAGCGCGCCTGGCATCTTTCGGTGACCGGAACAGTCAACAAGGAGACCATGGAAGCTGTGTACCAGCAGGCCTCGACTCTGCAAAAAAAGGCGACGTCCGAGCCGACCCTGACACCGTCTCCAATCACTTCGCCGACCCCGCTGCCTACCGTTGCACCCACGCCTTCGCCTGCACCATAACCCTTAAGCTCAATGAGTGAGGAGATGCGCAAATGCTCATTCGTTCCGCGCAAAAGAGAATGATCCCGATCCTGGCAGCCATGATGCTCCTGATGTGGGTGATCCTTTCCGCCCTTACCGGCGTAAGCCTCTACGGCAAAAGCGCGTACAACAGCTATACGCTGCAGGCGCTTTCCTGGCTTCAGGGGAAGGTGACAGTGGAAAACGTATGGCACCTTGAGCTTGCGGTTTATCAGGACGAGTACTATGTATCCTTCCCGCCGCTGCCGTCCGTGATCCTGCTTCCGTTCACGCTGATCTTCGGCGTGAATACGCCCGACAACGCCCTTGTCAAGTGCTATGCCTGCCTTGCGGTCATCCTGATCTATAAAGCGCTCTGTGCAAGGGGCTATGATCCATCAGTTTCTGCGCCGTATGCGTTTCTGTTCGCTTTTTCCTCTTCGCTTCTTTCCCTCACGGTGGAAGGCGCAGTCTGGTACCACGCGCAGGTGCTGGCCTTTTTGCTGACAACTGCGGCGGTCTCCGCGCTGATTTTTGATAAACCTACATGGGCGCTTTTTTTGATTGCGCTCTCCGTGGCCTGCAGGCCTTTTGATGCGCTGTACCTGATTCCGGTCATCTTTGCATATGTTTATCTGGAACTTCGCTCCGGCGAAGGAATTCTGAATGTATTCAGGCGACTCCTTCCGGGCATCCTGCTTGGGCTCCTGGTCGCTTTTGCGATTGGAACTTACAACTACGCCCGTTTCAAATCACCGTTTGAATTCGGGCACAATTATCTTCCGGAATTCTCCACGCAGGGCGGCGTTCAGTTTTCGCTGTCCAAAGTGCCGGAACATATCAATCCGTTTGTAATCGGGCTTCCGTTTTCCCTGCAGGACGGTGTGCTGAAAATAAACCGCTTCGGCTTTTCCTTCCTGATTGCCTGTCCCGCGCTGCTGATTTTGATCGTGATGTTTGTCAGGGATCTTTTCACAAGGCGTCTGAACGCCATGAAGACCGTGCTTTTTATCACGTTCTTTGTGCATCTTTTCCTTTTGTTCATGCACAGGACCTTCGGCGCCTTTCAGTACGGTGCAAGGTACTGCGTAGACCTGATGCCCTATGCGTTTTTCTACAGGCTGATGGATGATAAAAACAGCGTGCATAAACTGGAATGGGGCTATCTGCTCTGCACGTTCGCGCTTTCATTCTATGGCTCAGCAATGATCCATCTGTAAAAACGGCATTATCTTTCTCTTTGAAAGCCCTTCTGGTTTTGCCGGAATTGGCTGGGTGACGTGCCCAGCATTTTATTGAATACCCGCAAAAAATTGGAATAATCGTTAAACCCGCACTGATAGGCGATGGTGTTGAGCGACATGTCGGACTGCATCATCTGACAGGCCAGCATCGCCCGGCGGTACAGGACGTAATCATAGACGCTGCGGTTTGTAAAACGGGAAAACTCGTGGGAAAGGTAGCTGACGCTGACGCCGAACTGTTTGGCAAGCTGGTCGATTTTCAGCGGTTGGGTGTAATTGCTGTTGATATAGGTCAGCACCTTTTGGATGATGCTGTTGGAGATGACGCCGCCGCTGATGGTTTGGGATTTTCGGATGCCGCGGCATATGAGATTCAGCAGATTGATCAGCACGGCATACTGACCGAACTGGGCGAGCGGGTCTTCCGGATCGGGCGTTTTTTGCAGCTCCCTGATCCAGGCGATGCACTGATCTGCTTCCGTCTGGCTCAGCTGAAAAGTATTCTGCCCCTGCGCGGTATAGGAACGGAAGA
>CAMOIA010000023.1 GCA_946615785.1 uncultured Clostridia bacterium | reverse complement strand
TGGCGGGCACGCGCACCGTCCAGTTGGTCCAGGAGTGGGTGGTCATGGCAATGGTGCGCTCCTGGGTTTCGGTGCAGCGGGAGCAGCTGTTGCGCTCAAGGCCGACCTGGTTGCAGCTGGGCGGGGTGATGACCTGCCAGCCCTGCCAAGCATGGCCAAGCGGCGGAATCTGCTGGGTTTCGGTCCTTCCGCAGGCGGAGCAGGTGCGGGTCTGCAGGCCGCCGCTTGTGCAGCTGGCCGGAGCGGTCTCCGTCCAGGCGCCCCAGGTGTGGCCCGTGGTGCTGCTCTGGCCGAGGGCCGGAATGGTTTCGTTCTGCACATGGCTCGCGTCATTGGCGCAGACACGCGTACGCTGACCTGCGTTCGTGCAGGTAGCGGCAACAGTCGTCGTCCAGCTGCCCCAGTTATGGTTGGTCGCGGGAATGATCTGGCTCTCCTGTTTATTGCAGACAGAGCAAGTCCTCACCTGCGTGCCGGTCTGCTCGCAGGTGGCGGGCTTTGTTACCTGCCAGGGGCCATAGGTATGGTTGCCGGTCGCTTCTACGGTGCGGGTTTCCTGCTGATTGCAGACGGTGCAGTAGCGGACATCCGTTCCGGTGCTCACGCATGTCGGATCAAGCACGCGCCGCCAGTCCCCAAAGGTATGGCCGGGCGCATCGACCGCTTTGGTCTCAACGTGATGGGGGTTATTTGCGCAGACCCTGGTCTGAACACCGGGCTGCGTACAGGTCGCAGGCGTTGTGACCTGCCAGTCTCCCCAGTTGTGCGCGGATGAATTGACAGCGGTATCATAGTATGTTTCAACATACCCGCACACTTGTCCGTTCGGAAGAAGACCGACACAGGTATGCCGCATATAAGCGCCCTGTGAGCAGGTTGCCGGAACCAATATTTCCGACGGCCCCCAGGTATGTCCTGAATGCTGCGTACCTTCTTCCCCCACGGCACAGGCGCAGGCTGTCAAAACCGCCAGCATGAGCGCCGCGAAGAGTATCTTTTTCCAAGTTGCTTTTCGCATACAAAAACCTCCTTTTCTTATAAGGCACTTCTCATTTTATTGCACCGTCATGCCTTTGTCAATGACAGGGTATGAAACGCCTGTAAACATCCTTTTTCAAAGTTATTACATTTTATGGCTCTTTAGTTGTGCAGCCGGTTCTGCGTCCCCGGCTTCACGGTCGGCTTCGGGGTGGGCGTGGGCGTCGGGGCCATGTACGGCGCTCCGAGCGGCCCGCTGCTCTCCGCCTCGTAGGGCAGGATGGCCACCACTTCGTCCTCGAGCACGATGATATAATACAGGTTCGATCCCCAGGACTGGCGGTAATTGGCCATGAACAGCATCAGGTCGTCCGCGTGCATCGCGCCGTTGACAGAACCGTACCACAGGTCGCAGTTCGCGTTGATCAGGTACCTTGAAAGCGCGGTGCTCGGGTTAGAATAGCTGGAACGGCTGCCCAGGCTGTAATCGTTGCCGTAATACTGCACGTTCACAAGATCGCACATCAGGTAATAGTTCCCGCCGCTCTGGGTGATGGTGGAAATGCTGCCCACGTGCACCTGCGTGTCCGCCTCGCTCGGCCGGCGCTGCAAAAACACGGTGTAGGTGTTCGTATTGTATCCGGAGCGCACCACGATATCCACCTGCTTCGGGGCGTCAGTCAGCGTGATATAGCTCGACGGGCGGCCCGATGCGACGTACTGCCCGTTCACGGTGATGTACGCGGTCGGGTCATACGCCGTCGGCGTGAAGCAGACGCGCGTCACCCAGGAAGCCACCGTCAGCACATAGCTCCTCTGATAGGGGCTGAAGGCCGCGGGGAGCATTTCCCCGGTGTTGGGACAGTTATGGGAAAGGGACGCGAGCAGCGTCGCGGTGGTATAGGGAATGGCCGTCGGCGCCGCCGTGGGCCTTGGCGTGACGGGCACCCACGTGGGGTAGGTGCGCGGCGTCGGAGAGGGCGTAATCGGCGCCCAGGTCGGGTAGGGCACCTGCGTCGGAGGCGCCCAGGTGGGCCACACGAAGGGCGTGGCGGTCGGCCTTGGGGTAATCGGCACCCAGGTCGGATAGACATACGGGGTCGGTGCCGGCGTGATTGGTGCCCAGGTGGGCCACACATACGGCGTCGGTGCCGGCGTGATCGGCGCCCAGGTCGGCCACACATACGGAGTCGGCACCGCGGTCGGGCGTGCCGTCACGGGCGCTGAAGTCGGGACCGCGGTCGGACGCGGGGTTATGGGGGTTGAGCCGCCTGAAATGACGGATGACGAACGCACGAAGCCACGCGCCCGGATGGTGGTGGCGACATTGGCCTCCACATACGCCCAGGTGCCGAAATAGCCGAGCAGCGTGACATTCTGCCCGCCGGAAAGATAGGCGAACCGTTCGTGATCGCGCTCGGGATCGTCTGTGATCGGCGCGCCGCCGGATGCGATGTACGCAGGCAGGTTCAGCCAGGAAAGGGGCTGATCGAGCGTACCCGACACCTGATCCGCACAGGAAAGCGCGTTTGCGGAAATGTATCCGACGCAGGTCCTGCCGCCGTTGACGTTAAAGCCGATCATAAGCCAGCCGTTCTCCACGCCCCAGACCTTGGCGACGCCGGAATAATCCCACCAGTAGGAGGCCCAGCCGTTTACGAATTCCGCCCGGAAATATTCCGTGCCCGGTCCGGTGTATACCGAAAACGAGCGGGTAAAATGCGCCCGCGCATAGGTGTTCAGATCGCCCGCCTCATTGGAAAAGGCAGGCAAACACAGGCCGAGCGCAAGGCACAGAACCACAAGCAGGCAAAGAAGGCGTCCGTGCTGTTTCATGAACCATCCCTCCAAAGGTTTCTCCACCATATAACGAAGCGGCAAGGACAAATCTTGCGGCGCAGGCAAGATCAGTTTTTCAGGCTGTTGAGCGGCGCGGGAATGCGGCCGCCGCGCGCGATGAAATCGGCGCTTGAGAACGGATGCACGGGGATGACCGGCGCCCAGCCGAGCAGCCCGCCGAATTCCACCCGGTCGCCCACCTGTTTGCCGGGCGCCGGAATCAGACGCACGGCGGTGGTTTTGGTGTTGATGACGCCAATGGCCGCCTCGTCCGCGATAATGGCGCTGATGGTCTCGGCGCTGGTGTCGCCGGGCACGGCAATCATGTCAAGCCCCACGGAGCAGACGCAGGTCATGGCCTCCAGCTTGTCCAGGCAAAGCGCGCCTTCCGCAGCCGCGTGGATCATGCCGATGTCCTCGCTCAGCGGGATGAACGCGCCGGAGAGCCCGCCCACGTGGGAGGACGCCATGACGCCGCCCTTTTTCACCGCGTCGTTGAGCAGCGCGAGCGCGGCGGTGCTGCCGTGCGTGCCGCATTTTTCAAGCCCCATTTCCTCCAGGATGTGCGCCACGCTGTCGCCGACAGCCGGCGTCGGGGCAAGGCTCAGGTCCACAATGCCAAAGGGCACGTTCAGCCTGCGGCTGGCTTCCCTGGCGACAAGCTGGCCCACGCGCGTGATGCGGAAGGCCGTGCGCTTGATCGTCTCCGCCACCTGGTCAAAAGGCAGCCCGCGCACGTCTTCAAGGGCGCGCTTCACCGCGCCGGGGCCGCTCACGCCCACGCTCACGGCCGAATCGCCCTCGCCCGGCCCGAAGAACGCGCCGGCCATGAAGGGATTGTCCTCCACGGCGTTTGCGAATACCACAAACTTCGCGCACCCAAGGCCGTCGCGGTCGCGCGTCTTTTCCGCAAGCGCCTTGACCGCGCGCCCGCACATGCCGACGGCATCCATGTTGATGCCCGCCCGGGTGGAGGCCACGTTCACGGAAGAACACAGGATATCGGTTTCAGACAGCGCCTCCGGAATGGATTCGATCAGCCGCCTGTCTGCCCCCGTCATGCCCTTCTGAACCAGCGCCGTATAGCCGCCGATAAAGTCCACGCCCACCGTTTTCCCGGCGCGGTCGAGCGCTTTTGCGATCTTGACGGGGTGTTTCACCGCACCCATGATCAGCGCCGCGGGGGTGACGGCCACGCGCTTGTTGACGATGGGAACGCCGAAATCGCGCTCGATTTCCTCGCCCGTTTTGCACAGGTGCTCCGCCTGGGTGGTGATGCGGTCGTAAATCCGCTGCGCGAGCTTGTCCTCGTCGTCCGTCACGCATTCAAAAAGGGAGATGCCCATGGTGATCGTGCGCACGTCCAGTTTCTCCTGGTCGATCATGCGCAGCGTTTCCATGATTTCAGATGTATTGATCATCTTCAAAAGACTCCTGAACTGTCAGATTTGGTGCATGGCTTCAAAAATTTCGCTCTTCTGGATCCGGATTTCAAGCCCCAGCTTTTTGGCCAGCGCGTTCAGATCGTCCCGGATCACGTCAAAGGAACAGTTCGGGCTGGTGATGTCCACCAGCATGATCATGTTGAAATAGCCCGAAACGACGGTCTGGGAAATATCGAGAATGTTGATGTCATGGATGAACAGCACATGGGATACCTGCGCGATGATGCCCTTGCTGTCAAAGCCGAGCACCGTAACAACCGCTTTGGAAACGGGATTTTCCATAATAGCCTCCCTTATTTTTCGCCCCTTGGCGCGATATCGGCAAGAACGAGCCCTTTGTTCTTTTCGCCCGCCAGGCGGATGGACCAGTCGTTCTCAAAGAAGAGCACTGCGTTCTCGTTCTGGTCAAAGCCTCTGCCGCTGGTACTGGTCAGGGTCAGTTTGTCCACGTCCACGGGGCTCTCCGTCACCCAGCGCACAAAACGGTAGCTCAGCCTGTCCATCACAAGGTCCACCCCGTATTCGGATTTGAGGCGGTACGTCAGCACGTCGAACTGCAATTCGCCCACAACGCCCACGATGAATTCCTCAAGCCCCGTCTCCGTGCGGCGGAAGGTCTGGATGGCGCCTTCCTCGCTGAGCTGGCTGATGCCCTTCTGAAACTGCTTGCGCTTCATGCTGTCCAGCGGACGCACGCGCGCGAACCGTTCCGGCGCGAAAATGGGAATCTTGTCAAAATGGAATTTGCGGCCCTCCGCCAGGGTATCGCCAAGGCGGTACACGCCCGGGTCAAACAAACCGATGATGTCCCCCGGGTAAGCGTTTTCGACGCCCTCGCGCTCGTCCGCCATGAACTGCTGCGGCTGCTTGACCTGCAGTTCCTTGTCCGTGCCGGAATGCCAGACGGTCATGCCCTTCCGGAAGGTGCCGCTGACCACGCGCAGAAAGGCCAGCCGGTCGCGGTGCGCGGGGTTCATATTCGCCTGAATTTTGAAAATAAAGCCGCTGAACCGCTCGTCCTCCGGGTCGATCGGCCCAATATCGCTGTTTCTGGAGGTCGGCGGCAGGGTGTATTTCAGGAACCGGTACAAAAACGGCTCCACCCCGAAGTTCGTAATGGCGCTGCCGAAGAACATCGGCGTCAGTTCGCCCGCACGGACCTGCTTTAGGTCAAAGGCGTCCCCCGCTTCGTCCAACAGCTCGATTTCGTCCCGCAGCCGGTCGCGGTAATGCGCTTCCAGGGCGCCTTCAAGAGCCGGATCGTCAATGGAGATCACCGTCTTTTGCACCTTCGTCCGGCCGTGATCGCCGCTCTGATAAAGCTCCACCGTTTTTTCGTCCCGGTGATAAACACCCTGGAAATCGCCGTCCACGCCGATGGGCCAGTTGACAGGCACGGCGCGGATGCCGAGCACCTTTTCGATTTCCTCCATCAGGGCGAAGGGGTCCTTGGCGGCACGGTCCATTTTGTTCACAAAGGTAAAAATCGGGATGCCACGCATTCTGCACACGCGGAACAGCTTGATGGTCTGCTCCTCGACGCCTCTGGCCGCGTCGATCAGCATGACAGCGCTGTCCGCCGCAACCAGCACCCGGTAGGTGTCCTCCGAAAAGTCCTGGTGACCGGGGGTATCCAGGATGTTGATATTGCAGCCGCCGAACTGGAACTGCATGGCAGAGGAAGTGACGGAGATGCCGCGCTGCTTTTCAATTTCCATCCAGTCGGACGTCGCGTGGCGTTCGGCCCGGCGCGCCTTTACAGAGCCCGCCTGCCGGATGGCGCCGCCGTAGAGCAGCAGCTTTTCCGTCAGGGTGGTTTTGCCCGCGTCCGGGTGGGAAATAATGGCGAAGGTCCTTCTGCGCTCGACTTCGGCGGAAAGATTGCTTGACATATCGATACCTCTTTCTGACATTTCGTCGTGATCAGTCTGTATTCTTAGCTTTGCCGTGAAAAATCGTGCCCGGTCAGAAGAGGATCATTCTGTTCAGTTCATACGGATACATGGCCGCCCTCCGGCCTCCCTTTTCTTTATAATTCGTCCACCGCTCTCAGCTCTTGCTTCGGTACGCCTCGATCACGTCGCTGCGGCGCACAAGGCGCGAGATGGCGCCGTCCAGCTGGTCCCTGCTCATGACGCTCACGGTCAGGGTAATGGTAACGGTCTTGTTTTTGTTGACCCGGACGCTCATCGCGGTGATCTCGATCTTCAGATCGGAGAAAAAGACGCTCAGTTCCCCGAGCAGTCCGGGATGGTCGTAGCAGGCAGCCTGAATGGTGGCGGTGAAGCTCTCGCTTTCATCCTCCGCCCAGGAAACGCCGATGGCCCGCTCGCTTTCAGAGTGCAGGGCGTTTGGACAGTCCGCTTTGTGCACCGTCACGCCGCGTCCGCGGGTGATGTAACCCACAATCTCGTCCCCCGGCACAGGGTTGCAGCAGCGGCCAAAGCGCACGAGCATGCCCGGATTGCCCTCCACGTACACGCCGTGGCTCGCGGTGCCCGTCATCTGCTGCGGCGGGGTTTGCGGCACAGGCGGCGGAAGTCTGACGGCGGTCTTCTCCTCCTGCTTCTGCTTTTCCTCCATCAGGCGGGAAAGCACGTACATGGAGGCGATGCCGCCATAGCCGATCGCGCCGTACAGATCGTCCAGATCCTGGAACATGTACTTGCGCAAAATGGGCTCATAATACTCCGGTTTCACATAGTCGGCAAGCCGCACGTTTTTGCGGTGCGCCTCGCGTTCAAGCGATTCCTTGCCGTGCTGAATGTTCTCCTCCCGCAGTTCGCGCTTGAAAAACTGCCTGATTTTCGCCTTGGCCTGCTGGGTCTTGACGACGTTCAGCCAGTCCATGCTGGGACCCTTGGAGGAGGAAGAGGTAAGTATTTCCACGCGGTCGCCGGTTTTTAATTCCGTGTCCAGCGGCACCATTTTGCCGTTGACACGCGCGCCGACGCAGGCATTGCCGACATGGCTGTGAATGCGGTACGCAAAATCCAGCGGCGTCGCCCCGCGCTGCATGGAAATAATATCCCCCTTGGGGGTGAACAGGAAAACCTCTTCGCTGAACAGGTCGGTCTTGAGCCCGTCGATGAACTCATGGCTGTCCTTGATTTCGTTCTGCCAGTCGAGAATCTGCCTGAGCCAGTAGAGCTTCTGGTCCAGGTTGTCCCCGCTGATGCCGCCTTCCTTATAGCGCCAGTGCGCGGCGATGCCGTATTCCGCGATCCTGTGCATTTCCCAGGTTCTGATCTGAATCTCAAACGGGAAGGGCACGCGTCTTCCGCCGTTCACGGTGGTGTGCAGGGAGCGGTACATATTGGCCTTCGGGGTGGAAATATAATCCTTGAAGCGCCCGGGCACCTGCGACCACAGGGTGTGGGCGATGCCGAGCACGGTGTAGCATTCCGGAATGGTATCCACGATCACGCGGATCGCGATCAGATCGAAAATCTGGTCGAAGCTCTTGTTCTGGATCACCATCTTGCGGTAAATGGAATACAGGTGCTTGGGACGCCCGTCGATTTCGTAGTGCAGCCCCGCCTCGTCCAGCTTCTGGCTGAGCTCCTTGATGATCATTTTGATCTGTTCTTCCCGCTCCGCGCGCTTCAGACCCACCTTGCGGGCGACGTCCTGATAGCCCTCCGGGTCGATATAGCGAAGGGAGAGATCCTCAAGTTCCTGCTTGATCGCATATACGCCCAGCCGGTGCGCGAGCGGCGCGTAAATGTCCAGCGTTTCCCTGGCGATGGCCACCTTGCGGTCCTCCGCCTGGAATTCAAGGGTGCGCATGTTGTGCAGCCGGTCCGCAAGCTTGATCAGCACCACGCGGATGTCCTTGCTCATGGCCAGGATCATTTTGCGAAGGCTCTCCGCCTGCTGCTCCTCGCGGTCGGCGAAGTTAAGCCGTCCGAGCTTGGTGACGCCGTCCACCATGCGGGCGACCTCTTCGCCGAACTTTTCCGTCAGCAATTCCATCGTGACGCCTTCGCAGTCCTCCAGGGTATCGTGCAGAAGCGCCGCCGCGATGGTGGGCGGATCAAGCATGAGCTCGGTCACGATGGACGCCACAAAAAGCGGGTGGATGATGTACGGCTCCCCGCTCTTGCGCTTTTGCCCGCGGTGTTTTTCCTCCGCAAAATCATATGCGCTGCGGACAAACGCTCCGCTGCCGGGACTGGCTTTTTCCACCCGGGCGACAAGCTGTTCAACTGTCAGACATTCATACGCCGAATAGGACATGATCCCCTCCAAAGGTTCACAGGTTTCGTTTGCCAAAGGTTACACGCGCAGCAAGGTTCTGCCCGCAAACAGCGCCGAAAGACGTTTTTCCGTTTCGGGATCCCCTTCCCCCGCCGCCAGGATGAACTGCATGCCCGAAAACGCTTCCGGGGAAAGGGAAAGCGCCTCCCGCGCCGTGAAGACCCGCAGCATGGGCCATCTTTGCAATACAGTACCGATGTCCCTTGCGTCAAGCAGAACAAGCGCGGCCTTCTGTTCCCGGACGGCCCGGCCGACCTCCGCGACGGACAGGCAGGCAGCCAGAAGATCGTCCTCCCCCGCCGAATCGGACGGCGGAATGCCGCTTTTCTTTTCAGCGGCCGGTTCGTCCGCTTCCGCCCGAAGGGCGTCCAGGCGCATTTCGCAGCTCTCCCGCCCCCGAAAAGCATTCCGATACAGCGCCGCGATCAGGCTCACGCGCTTTCCCGTCAGATCGGCGTGTACGCCCATGCCAAAGTAAATGCCCTTGACCTCCGCGCCGTCCTGCCGGTAAACGCCCTGCAAATGCGCCTGTTCCCTGCCCACGGCGCGAAGGGAAACGGCCTCCACATTTTCAAAGCAGAATCGCGGGGACGGGTTTCCCATGCCGAAGGGCTCCATCCGGTCCAGAAAATCCACAGCCTCCAGGGTGACGTCTGAAAGCGTAAGCGGCAGATCATAGACCACTTCCCGGCAAAGGGTCTCTTTGCCCATGGCGTCCATCTGCTCTTTCACTGCCCGGCTCAGTCTTGAAGCAAAAAGCGGAATGTTTTTTGTCGGCAGCGTAAGTCCCGCCGCCTGCCGGTGCCCGCCGAAGCGTTCAAAAAGGTCTTCGCACGTTTTCAGCGCCGCGTAGAGGTTGATGCCCGAGGCGCTCCTGGCGCTGCCGACGCTTTTTTCGCCCTGGACGCTCAGGCACACCGTGGGATAGCCGTACTGCTCCGCGATCTTGCCCGCGGCCAGCCCGACGACGCCGCTTTCCCAGTTTTCGCCGTACGTCACGATGGCAAAGGAAGCGGACAGATCCATCTTTTCGATCTGCGCCTCTGCCTCGGCGCGCACTTCCTTCACCTTTTCCTGCCGTTCGGCGTTGATCCTTTCCAGTGCATAGGCGACGGACATTGCCGCGTTCGGATCGTGTTCGGTCAGAAGCCTGACGCTGTCCATGGCGCTTTCAAGCCGTCCCGCCGCGTTCAGCCGCGGCGCGATGCGAAATCCGATGTCCGCGGCGTCCAGCGCCGAAAGTTTGTCCTCAAGCCCCGCCGCCCGGATCAGCGCATACAGTCCCGGCCTGCCCTTCGGCGTCAGCGCGCGCAGACGGCGCAGCCCTTCGGCGACGATGATCCGGTTATCCCCCGTCAGCGGCACCATGTCCGCGACCGTAGCAAGCGCGCACAGGTCAAGATGGCTTTCAAGAAACGCTCTTCCGCATAGCAGCTCGGCGATTTTCAGCGCGACGCCCGCGCCGCATAAGGGATCGCAAGGGGGAAGGCCTTTGCGCTCACAAAGGAGCGGGTCCACCAGTGCGTCCGCCTTTGGCAGGGTTTCCGGCAGGGTATGGTGGTCTGTGATGACAAGATACTTCCGTTCCCCTTCGGTTTCCTGCCAGCGCATGACGCGCTCTGCTTCCAGGGTGCTTGTGATCCCGCAGTCGACCGTCACGATGGCGTCCGCCTCCCGGCAGAGCGTCTCCACAGCGTGCAGGTTCAGCCCGTAACCTTCCTCGTGCCGGTCCGGGATGTAAATGCGCACCGCTCCGTCCGGGAGGGAAAAGAAGGTTTCAAGCGCCTCCTTCATAATAACGGAGGCGACGACGCCGTCCACGTCGTAATCGCCGTACACGACGAGCCTGGCATTTTTGCCAAGCGTTTCCCGGATCTGCGCGAATACCTCCGCAGCAGCGCGCGCGTCCGGCAGCGCGTCTGCCATCTGGAGGGCTTCAAGGCTGGGATGCAGAAACGCGTTCAGCTTCTCGGGCGTATCCAATCCGCGGGCGCACAGAAGGGCGTAGCCCCACGGGGGCAGGCTTTCCCGGCAGGCTGCGCGCAGCTTTTCGGCCGACGCCCCCCCGTCGCCTCTCAGGATCCAGTTTTCCATATCCCAACCCCCGATTTTGATACGAAAAGAGTGCCGGCGCGCGCCGGCACTCGAAGTTCATGCGTTTACTTGCCCGCTTTCGCAGATACGTGGCCGCGCTTGCTGCCGCCGACAATCACGAGGCAGGGCACGAACCAGCGGCTCAGGCCGACCACAGCCGCGAGGCTTGCGATCATGCCGCAGCACAGGATGTAACCGAAGTGACGGGTCCAGGGCAGGATCATCAGCACGAGGCTGAGCGCCAGCCAGATGCCGTGGATGATCATAACCTGCTTGATGGTCGCGTGGAAGCCGCCGCGCACAGCGCCCCTCGCGTCACGGCCTGCGGCAATCGCCTCGTCCATGCCCTTGAGCTGCACAAGGCCGACATAGGCTGCAGCGCACACGGAGAGAATGACCGCGACCCAGTTGAACACGGTGAGGGTGGGCAGCGCGATGGTCGCCAGCAGGAAGAAGAAGAACACGACGAAGAGCCACAGGCCCCAGGCCATGCCGAGGCCGGCCAGGCGGTTGCGCAGGACCATCCATACAGCCGCGCACAGAACCACCAGCCACATGACGATCAGGATCGCATGCAGCGCGCCGTAGGTCACTTTGCTTTCCGCTTCGCTCACGGCGGCACGGGTAACCGTCAGAGGAGCGCTCGTCATGATGGCGCCGTAGGCATTTGCGCTGGCGGCGTTGCCAAAGCTCAGATAAATGCGGCCGTCGTTGTAGATGTTGCCGATCGTGGCCATCTGCGTGTTGTCAAGGTAGAGGTAGACGTCGCCGGGGTTAGCTAGGCCTTCGACCGCGGCGCGGCCTTCCTTGGTGAGGCGCAGGATGGTGCGGTAGAGGGAAGTGCCGCTGTAGGTG
>CAMOIA010000022.1 GCA_946615785.1 uncultured Clostridia bacterium | reverse complement strand
GAACCTACCGTTGAACCCACTGCAGAGCCGACAGCGGAACCCACTGCAGAGCCCACTGCAGAGCCGACAGCGGAACCCACTGCAAAGCCCACAGCGGAACCAACGGCAGAACCTACCGCTGAACCGACTGCTGAGCCTACCGCAGAGCCCACAGCGGAACCCACCGAAGAGCCGACGCCCGAACCCACTGCCGAACCGACGCCCGAACCCACCGAGGAGCCTTCTACGATCGTCGAAATGGGGTCCGTAACCGTTAACGGCAGCGGAACCTGGCTTGACTATTATGTCAATCCTGACCAGGTGCCCATGGTAGAGGCTGAAGCCATCTTCGAGCTGCTCGGGAACGACCTTGTCACAGAACGCTCGCCCGCGGGCATCCGTCTCACGGTGAACGGTCATGTGGTGGAAGCCAGCATGGACGGCGTGCGCAGCACCCGGGTCACCTTTGACGGCGGTGAAGCAAGCGGCATGAACCTGCTGGTATACTGCGTGAACGATACAGTCTATATTTCCACGGACGTGCTTGCCATGTTCGGCTATGCATGCCAGGTGGACGGGAACACGCTGATGGTCCAGGCCACAGGGAACTGACGGGCGCGTCCCATTGAAAGGGGATATTTCCATAGATGAACGGCAACAGAAACCGCTATTCCAGTACGCCTTTGTCCGGCATTAAAAACAGAAAGCACGGACAGCAGGCTGATTTTTCGGGAACCAACCGTGACCGGGGAGAAGACGACCAGGGGAACCGCTTTGCCTGGCTCGTGGTGGTCATCCTGGTCGTGCTGCCCGTCCTGTTCGTACTTTCCTTTATCCTGCCCGAATCCATCCGGAACATTTTCAAGTTCATTTTTCTGGGAGCAAGCCTTCTGACCCTTGCCATCATGTGCTTCGGAAAGGCGTTCACCAAAAACGCCAGGTATTCGATGAGCCTGATCATCGCGGCCCTGGTCGTGATTTCCGGTGTTTCCCTGGCTGTGAGCCTTCGCGCGAACGCGCCCCGCGTTCCTGTGACCACGAACAACACCGCCAATTTTTTCACCGGCACGAACGCGCTTGAAAGCTTTACCGCCCAGAACAGCACCGAGACCACCGACACCAACGCCACCCCCATGGGAGACGAAGCCGCAAGCGCCGCGCAGATGAAGATGGAATCCTTCATGGGCTACTGGCAGGACGAGCAGTGGGAACAGATGGTTCCCCTCTGCCTGCCCTCCTGGGTCAATTCGCAGGAGTCTCCCCGCATCCAGCTCTTCTATCTGCTCGCGAACCGCAAGCCCATTGACCACACCATCGAATCCATCACGGGTTCCAGCGCGGACGACAGCCGAACGATCACAACGAACGTGCTCATCAGCAAGACCACGACGGCCAATCCCGAATGGTACCGCATGCAGGTGCTCATGATCCGCGTGAACAACAACTGGTACGTCGATCCCAACAGCCTGAGCGGCACAAAGCTGGCGGCGACGACCCCGCCGGAGGGCGCCGCGCCGCAGGTAACCACCGTACCCACCGCCATTCCGACCGCGGAGCCGCCTGTCAGCGGCGACACGGTGGTGTATTACAACCCGCAGGGCGGAAAGTACTACCATGCCAACCAGAACTGCATCAAGGTGAGCACGCAGTATCTGCCCCTGACGGGCTTCTACTGGCGCGACCTGAATTCTCCGCAGTTCAAGAGCCTGCTGCCCTGCCCGGACTGCCACGCGCCGAGCCGTCCTTCCATTACCGAGTAAACGGAGGGGAACATGCGCTACCACATTGATACCATCCCGGTCTGGGACGCTGTCAAAGCCAAATGCGGCTGTCCGCTTTGTTATCTTCGCACAGACATTGAGGAAAAGGACGTGGACCGGTTCCTTGGCGGTTCCGTGATGGATCCGGACACGCGCATCCGCGTGAATGAAAAAGGATTCTGCCGGCGGCATCACAAAATGCTCTACGCCAGGCAGAACCGCCTCGGACACGCCCTGATGATGGACAGCTGCATGATCGAAACGTCGGCACGTTTTATAAGAATCATGGACGAAGCCGCGCGCCCGAACGGGGCGAAGCGCACCTTCCGCCTGCCCGGCATGAAACGAGGCGGCGAGGGCGATTCCGCCCTTGAAAAGCTCCGCGCCCTTTCATCCAGCTGCGTTCTGTGCGATTCCATCGAGGAAAACCTCCGCCGCTACCGGTATACCATCGCCTACCTGTTCAAGACAGACCGCGCCTTCCGCGAAGCCTTTCCGGAAATGGGGTTCTGCCTTGACTGCATCCCGCCCCTTGTCGAAATGGCCGGGGAGGAGCTTTCGGGCGAGGATATGCGCGCGCTTCTTGCCGCCCTGAAGGAGGGCACCGGAAAGCTGCTGGCCGAAGAAGAAAAAAACCTGAAGAATTTCACCCTGCTGTTTGACTACCGCAACGCGGGCAAAACCATCGAAGGCACGAAAGGCGCCCTGGAAAAGGCCGTGAACACCCTTCGCGGGAAATGCCTGGACGAACCGAGCTGACCGTATGAAGAAAAAATACTTGACGAAAAAAGCAATGCTGTCAGGCATCCTTTGCGCCTGCCTGACGCTGTCGGGCTGCGTCTCTTCCGTGCAGCCTTCCCAGGGGCAGGTAACCCTGCCCCCTTCTTATGTATCCTACACCGCCCCGACGGGGGACAGCGACATTCGCCGCGACCAGACCGTAAAGCTCTATGTGCCGGACGCGGACGGCATTCGGCTCGTCCCCGTGGAAACGACGGTCAGCCTGAACCCCTTCCGCTGGTACGCGCAGGAACTGGCTGAGGCGCTGTTTGACTATGAGGGCGCGGAAGGCCAGCAGTTTCCCGGCTATGAAAGCCTGTTTCTGAACAACGTCAATCCCGTGGAGGTCAGCTGCGGCATCGCGACCGTAAACCTGAACACCGCGGCGCTCTCCCTCAGTCACGAAGATCTTTACACCATCTTCCAGGCGCTTGCGAACACCCTCTGCCAGTTCGGGGACATTCACGGCGTCAACCTGCTCATCGGGGGCGTGCAGCCTGGCATTGACGTGGCGAGCCAGAGCCCTGCGGGCACCTTATCGCAGAACCTGACGGACGACCTTTCCGCGCTCTGGGCCCGCGCCGCGAGCGTGCGTGAGGCCGCCGCCGCGAACCGGCGCATCACAAGCACCGCCACGCTCTATTTCCCCGCCGTTTCCGGCGCGGGCGTATTGGCGGAAGCAAGGGCGCTTGTATTCCAGAACGCCTCCATCCCCCGCCTTGCAAGGACCCTTCTGGAAGCGCTGTCGGAAGGCCCGAGGGAAGTGCACGCCAAGGCCGTGCCCTATCTTGCGGACCTGCTTTCCACCCTTCCCTCTGTCAGCGAAAGCGGCGGCGAGCGGATTCTGACCCTGCGGTTCAACAAGGAGCTGACCGCACGTCTTCAGGAAAGCGGCATTCCGCTTTCCTGCCTGGCGGCGTCTCTTTGCCTCACCATGACCACATTCCTGCCCGGCATCAACGGCGTGACCGTCTATATCGGCACCGAACGGCTGAACAGCCTCACGCAGGAAGGCACGTTCCAGGGCGCCGGTACCACGCTGGCCTTTCCTGCCGGGGTCATGCGGCGCTCGCTCTTTTCCGTTTACGTGCTCGGGGAATGCCGCCTGTATTTCGCAAGCGGCGATTCCCTTGTGGAGGTCAGGCGGGCCGTGCCGTGGCACGAAACCCTGTCCCCGCGCTACCTGATCCAGGAGCTCTGCCAGGGATCGCGCTACGACGACAGCGTGCAGGGGCTTTCCCCCACCCTGCCGGAGGATATGAGCGACAGCCATCTGCTCGGCGTCACCCTCTCAGCGAGGGACAGCGTGCTGATCCTGAACTTTTCATCCGACACGCTCGACCGTCTTCGCGCCATGGACGGAAAGGCCGCGCGGAGAATGCTCTACGCCATGGTGAACACCCTCTGCGAAAACAGGCGCATCCGTGAAACCTGCTTTTTCTTCGGCGGAAAACAGGCCGCGGCGCTGGATGACGGCCTCGAATTGTCCGGCACCTTCCTGCCGAACCCCACGATCACGCGCAAATAACGCACAGGCGGGGCCGCATGCCGCAGCCCCGCCTGTGATGGTTTTCATTTGTTATGCTTCGACGGCCGAAAACGCGGATTTGTCCAGGCCGCAGACCGGGCAGGTCCAATCGTCCGGGATGTCCTCAAACGCGGTGCCGGGGGCGATGCCGCTGTCCGGATCGCCGATTTCCGGGTCATACACGTACCCGCAGGGGCATTCATACTTCATATCTCGTACCTCCCTTAAGATGATATCATTATCTTACCACATTCGTCACATTCCATGCAAGATCGCTTTTTGAGGTAAACATGCAGTATCCTGAAATTCTCGCTCCCGCGGGCGGCATGGCCCAGCTGGAAGCTGCCGCCGCCGCGGGCTGCGACGCCGTTTATCTTGGCGCAAAGGCCTTCAACGCCCGCATGGGCGCGGACAATTTCGAATCGCTCTCAGAAGCGGTTTCCTATTGCCATGCGCGGGGCATCAGGGTCTATGTCACGTTCAACACCCTTCTGCAGGAAGCGGAGCTTCCGCGCGCGGCCGAAACGCTTCGGGAAATTGCCGAAAGCGGCGCCGACGGCATGCTTGCAGCCGATCTGGGCACCGTCCTTTTGTGGAAAGCCTGCTGCCCGAGCCTGCCCATCCACGCCTCCACACAGATGACCGTCCACTCGCCCGCCGGGGCAAAGCTGCTTTCCTCGCTCGGGTTCTCCCGCGTAGTGCTCGCAAGGGAGATGACACGGGAGGAGATCGAGGCCGTCGTCAGGGCAGTTCCGCAGATGGAGACCGAAGTTTTCGTACACGGCGCCCTGTGCATGAGCGTGAGCGGCCAATGCTACCTTTCCTCCATTCTGGGCGGCAGAAGCGGAAACCGCGGGCAGTGCGCACAGCCCTGCCGGCTGGATTTTTTGTGCCAGGGCCGGCATTACGCCCTGAGCCTTAAAGACCTTTCCCTGATCGGCAGGGCAAGAGAAATTGCCGGCACCGGGGTCACCTCGCTTAAAATCGAAGGCCGGCTGAAGCGGCCCGAATACGCCGCTGCCGCCGTGCTGGAACTGCGCAAGGCGCTGCGGGGAGAAACGGCAGACCTTTCCTTGCTTGAGGACGTTTTCTCCCGTTCCGGCTTTACCTCGGGCTACTGGGACGGAAAACGGGACGCAAGGATGTTCGGCCGCCGCACCGCCGAGGACGCCGCCGGCGAAAAAGAGGCCGCCGCGCGCGTTCGCAGCGCCATCCGCGTGCCAAGTGCCCACGTGCCCGCCGACATGCTGCTGACCGTCCGGCGCGGGCAAAACGCCGTCCTGACCGTCAAAGCCCGGGGCCGCTCCGTTACTGTGCAGGGAGCCGTGCCTGAAGAAGCGTCAAACCGTCCGCTTGACCGCGAGCACGCCGAAAACGCACTGAAAAAACTCGGCGGAACGCCGTTTTTCGCCGAATCGATCCGGATCGATCTTGACGAAGGGCTTTTCCTGCCCGGCAGTGCCATGAACGCCATGCGGCAGGAAGCGGTCAATATGCTTTCCGCCGCGCTCGGTGAAATTTCGCCCTGGCCTTTCACACCGCCTGACCTGTCCCTCAAGGCTGCCCCGCCGTCGCCCATTTCCCGCGCATTTCTTTCCAATCGCACGCAGGCGTCGGACGAGGTTTTCAGCCTGTTTGACCGCGTGTACCTGCCCGCCGGAGAAATCGACGACGCGCTTGCAAAGCGCTGGCCTGATAAGCTGTGCGCGCGGTGCGAGCGGTTTTCCTTCGGCGTTTCAGAGGAAAAACTGCTTTCGGATCTGAACAGGTGCGCGAGCCTGGGTATTTCGGAATGTGCCGTATCCGGCCTTGCTGGCATCGAGCTTGCCAGAGAGGCCGCCCTGAGCATGCATGGCGAATGCACCCTCGGCATCCTCAACAGCCTGAGCCTCTCCATGTACGCGTCCCTGGGCCTTCGCTCATCTGACGTGAGCCTCGAGTGCACCAAAGGGAATCTCGAAGCCATCACGCCTTCCATTCCAATCGGCATGGCGGTATACGGACACCTGCCGCTTATGACGTTCCGATCCTGCCCCGCAAGGAGTGAAAGCGGCTGCGGCCGCTGCGGCGGCAATCCGGTTCTGCACGACCGGGGCGGGGATTTCCCCATCCAATGCCATCAAAAGCGCTTTTCTGTCATGCTGAACCCAAAGCCCCTCTGGCTCGGCGACCTGAAGGACGAACTGCCACACGGCGTCGCCACAAGCTTCTATTTTACCCACGAAAGCGCTGAAGGCTGTGCACGCGTCAAACGGCAGTTTGACCGCGGAGAAGCGCTTGGGGGTGATTTCACGCGCGCGCTGTTCAGGCGCAAGCTTTTGTAAAACCATGGACAGAACCGTTTTGCTGTGATAGAATCAGGGTGATTATGCCCTTCAGACTTCTATGATCCACGATCAATCGTGCTAAAGGAGGAAACAACACATGCAGTCGCTCTTTGGCAGCATGGACGCGGCCATGGCGCAAAAGCTTCTGAAGGTCGGAGAAGCGTTCAACGTGCCGGGGCCGTTCTTCAACTACGAAGAAATCAAAATGGGGAACGTGAACCAGACCTATAAGGTGAATTATATCCGCGACGACGGAAACGGCATGGCGAGGATCAAAAGCTACCTCGTGCAGAAGATCAACACCTACGCCTTCCGCGACCCGCTCAGGCTCATGGAAAACATCGAAAACGTGACCGAGTATATCCACATGAAGGAGCCAAACGAGGTCTGCCTGCACTTCCACCACACACAGGACCGCAAAAATTACGTGCTGGACAAGGACGGTTTCTGGCGGCTGTGCAATTACATTCCTTCCGTCACCTTCAACACCTGCGACGATCTGGACGTCGTTCGGGAAGCCGGCGAAGCGTTCGGCAAATTCCAGGTGCTGGTATCGGACTTCGACGCGCAGAAGCTGCACTATACCATCCCGGATTTTCACAACACCCGCAAGCGCTATGAAACGCTCAGCCGCGACGCCAAAGCCGATCCGATGGGGCTTGTAAGCTCTGTGAAAGAAGAGCTTGACTACCTTCTTTCCGTGCAGGACGAGGCCTGCAGGCTGACGGATCTCTACAACGAAGGCAAGCTGCCGCTTCGCGTTACACACAACGACACCAAGATCAACAACGTGCTCTTTGACGAAAACACCCATAAGCCGCTCGCGGTCATCGACCTGGACACCGTCATGCCGGGCCTCGTCGGTCACGATTTCGGCGACGCCGTGCGCTTCGCGGCCAATTTTGTGGAAGAGGACGATCAGGACGCTTCCAAAGCGGGCGTCGATCTGAACATCTTCTGGGCGTTTACCGACGGGTTCCTCAAAAAAACCGCTAACACGCTGACCGAAAACGAGGTGGAAACCCTCGGCCTGAGCTGCTTTGCGCTGGCGTGCGAGCTTGCAACCCGTTTCCTTGACGACTATATTCTCGGAAACCCGTATTTCAAAATCCGCTATCCCGAGCACAACCTGGTCCGCGCACGCTGCCAGATCGCGCTGGCAAAGGATATGATGCGTAAAATGGACGCGATGAACGCCATCGTGCGCCAATACGCGGAAAAATATCACGGATAACCTGGAGGCCCCCTTGGCAAACCCATACAAAAAAACAGTGATCGCCTGCTATCTCGGTTACGTCACGCAGGCGATCGTCAACAACTTCGCCCCGCTCCTCTTTCTGCTTTTCCACAGGCAGTACGGCATTTCGCTCGAGAGGATCGGGCTTTTGATTACGGTGAATTTTGTGACGCAGCTGACGGTGGACACGCTCTCCGCCCGCTTCGTGGACCGGATCGGCTACCGCAAATGCGTGTGCGCGGCCCATCTTTTCTGCGCCGCCGGGCTGATCGGGCTGACGTTCCTGCCCTCCGTCCTTCCCTCCCCGTTTCTTGGCCTGTGCGCAGCCATGGTGCTCTACGCTGTCGGCGGCGGGCTGATCGAAGTGCTCGTCAGTCCCATCCTGGAAGCCTGTCCGCTTGGCGAAAAAAGCGCTGCCATGAGCCTTCTGCACTCCTTCTACTGCTGGGGGAGCGTGCTCGTGGTGCTTTTGACCACCGCGTTCTTTCATTTCTTCGGCACGTCCGCCTGGCGCGTCCCCGCCGTCCTCTGGGCCCTGCTCCCTGTCTGCAATTTCTTTCTGTTTCTGCGCGTTCCCATCAACACGCTCACCGAAAAGGGCGGCGGCATGTCCATCCGCGCCCTTCTTTCCAGCGGTCTGTTCTGGTATCTCTTTGCGCTCATGCTCTGCGCCGGTGCGTCGGAGCTGGCCATGAGCCAGTGGGCGTCCGCCTTCGCTGAAAGCGGCCTGAAGGTATCCAAGGCCGTAGGCGACCTGCTCGGCCCGTGTCTTTTTGCCGTGCTGATGGGAAGCAGCCGCGTCGTGCACGCAAAGATTGGCAGCCGCGTTCCCATGCCGCTGTACCTTGGCGCTTCGGCCTGTGCCTGCATCGCGGGCTATCTCATGGCTTCCCTTTCCGGCAGCGCGTACCTTTCCCTTTTAGGCTGCGGCCTGTGCGGTTTTTCCGTCGGCGCCATGTGGCCTGGCACGTTCAGCCTGGCAGCGCGCGCCTGTCCGCGCGGCGGCACCGCGCTCTTCGCCCTGCTGGCGTTTGCGGGCGACGTCGGCTGCGCGTTCGGGCCCTTCCTTGTGGGGCTTGCGACCAGCCGTTTTCAGGACGACCTGAAGCAGGGCATCCTCGTCGCCGCCGTCTTTCCCGCCATCATGCTCCTTTTTCTCCTCTTTGGCAGAAAAAAAGAAAGGCCGGACGGCCCGGACCCGTCCCTGCCCGCATAACATTATTCCCGTTCAAACCCCGGCGGATCAAAGCCCGCCGGGGTTTTTCAATGATGCCTTCAGCGCTCAGTTTCCGCCCGCAGCGCTTCGCAGAAGGCTTCGAACGCAAATCGTTTTTCAACCGTCGCAAACTCGAATTCCCGCCCGTCCTTTTCGCCTCCGGTGAAATAAACATACATCCACGGCCCTGCGTCGCCGTCCTCCAGATGCTCCTCCCGGATTCTCGCCGTGCCGTCTCGGATCAGGTCCAGGAACGCGTTCCACTGATCGTCCGTCAGTTCCGTACAGCCGATATCGGTCGTATCCGCCTCCGTCTGCGGCCAGGAGCCGCCCTGCCGGGTTTCATGGAAAAAGAATCCCTTTCCCGCATCGGTATAAAAACGATAGCGCTGATAATACGGCGGATAATAGGAAGCGTCGAAGGTGTAAT
This sequence comes from uncultured Clostridia bacterium, assembly GCA_946615785.1. Classification (GTDB taxonomy): domain Bacteria; phylum Bacillota; class Clostridia; order Christensenellales; family Aristaeellaceae; genus RUG756. Next base: position 2,553 of record CAMOIA010000022.1, on the reverse strand, counting down.
AGAAATCCGTCACGCGGTTTTCGTCAAGCTCTGCGCCGATCGTCATTTCGCGTCCTGCGGAGACTGTCTCTTCAAATTCCCTGAAAACATCAAAACGTACTGGCGCCCTTGCCGCCTCCAGCACCTGCATGATCCTGTCCATCGCCTCGAAATACCCGTCCGGGAACGCGTTGCTGCCTCCCGCCGTGATGACCGTGCCGTCCGTAAAACCGATCTCAAGCGAAAACCCTTCCCCGTCGAGCACGCCTTCCTCGCTCTTCCGAAACCCGTTCCAGCTGCTCAGCCCGCAATCGTCAATGACCTCCAGCAGGGCTTCAGCCACACGGTCGTCGATCGGATGAAAGGGTTCGTCGTCCACGGACATCTGATACCGGTCTTCAAGCATCACGATCTCATACCTGGGATACACGACGGAACCCGGACGGGAAAGGAAAAAGGATGAAAGCCTGCGGGTTTTGCGGACGGTCACGCGAAGCGCCTCGTCCACGGAAAGCGTGTATGCGGTTTGAACCGTTTTCCCCTGCGGGGAGGTTCTTGAAACCGTCGCGCCGCAGGTGCCGGGCCTGAGGCCCAAAAACGTATAAACGATCCTGTACGCATCCCCCGGCGCCCTTTCCCGCTCCGGTTCGGCATATTCGATTTTCATGGTATAAGACACAAGAGACGGATCTTCGATCCCGATCGCATATTCCAACCCGCCGCCGTCGACGGCGCTGAGGACGATCGTGTTTTCACCCTCCATGGCCTTCGGGGAAAGCAGCATCAAAAACGCAAGAAATGCCGCCAGGGCCCGCGTCATCATGATCCCTCCTTGCAGGATTCTTCGTCAGAACGGCTGCAGCGAAAGCGATCCGTCCCGTCCGTCGATCGTAATTGAAAACTGCCAGGTTTTGCCGCCCGCGTCCCTGAAGCGAATGCCGTACTCCGGAAAATCGCCGTTGAAGGGAAGCTTCAAAACCGCGGGATTGTCCTCAGAAATCACGTCGCGGGTATAAAGCACCTCCGTGTCAAAGAGCGTATCGCCGTCGAAAACCAGCGTCAGCGCCAGCAGCTCCACGTCCGTCAGCTTTTCATCCGACATCAGCGTGATATACTCTCCGTCTTCATCCACGATGAGCGCGTTCTCCGTTTCTTCCGCCCAGTCCGCCCTTAAGGGGTAGGAAACGCTGAAGTTGACGGAGCGCATGATTTCGGTATTCAGATCCAGCCAGGAATCGTTCTTCCCTTCAGGCCAGGTGCCGATCGCCGCAAGCGAGTTGCTTCCGTCCGTCAGGGCATAATAGGTGCGCACGACGTCGCTGTTGTATGCGTAAGGCGTCTGGAACCATTGAAGGGACGCGCCATATTCCGTTCCCTCGCTTTCGATTTCCGCGTCCGCCGGCGCGCTCTGCTCAAAAAACGTCTCCACCGAAACGCCAAGGCTCTCAGGCGTAATGATTTCAAGGTACACGGGTCCGTCGTCGGTCAGCGTTTCCACAATCAGGCTCTGCCCGTCCTCCGAGCCCTCCGAGCCGACGCGCATCACGGCGGGGTCGTAGAAGAACGAAAAGCCGAGATCGCTTGTGTACCGTTCCTCCCCGGTCGATTCGCTTTCCTCCCAGGGTTCCAGATACTCTGAAAGAATGTAGCCGTAAGTGCCGTCATAGCAGCAGTAGTAAAAATCGCCGTATTCTTCGTTCCATTCCGCCTCCGTCACAAAAGCGTGGAGCGGAACCTTTTTCAGCCTTTTGGCGCTCTTGTCCGGGGTCGCGCGCAGCGACACCCATTCCTGGCAATGTTCGACCGTCATGGTGCCAAAGTAGCTCATTTCAGCAAGGGCCATCGGGCACATCAGCGCGAGCGAGAGCAGCATGCAGAGGATTCGTTTCATCGGCGCAGCCTCCTTTTCATCCCAGGTTCGTTGATCGTATCAGCGCAAAGGCATTCAGCCTCCAAAGAGCCGTTTCACCGTGCGGTACGCCAGTTTGGGACGGCGGTATTCATCCACGACACCCTTGTTGTTATAGGTGCGGGGGCGCTTCATGGCCCAATCGTCCGAAACGCGCACGTCCGCGAACTGCCACAGGAACACGCCGGTCACGTCCGGCCTGGAAAGGAGCGCTGTGATCTGCGCCTCCAGAATGGCGCTCTGCCGCTCCTCCGACCACCTCGCCTCCCCGAAGGGATCATGGCAGCCGTAGATGGCGCCGGCGCCGATTTCGGAAACGATCACCGGCTTATGGGTGCCGCCGCATGCCGCCGCTTCCTTCAGTTTCCGGTCCAGCGCCTCCAGTACGGGCGTATCGTGATACCAGAGCGGGTACAGGTTCACGCTGATCACATCCATGCTTCCGTACACCCTGCCGCCGCCGCGCTCGAGCAGCGCCGCGGTCACGGGCCTGCTCGGGTCCAGCTGCCGCAGCAGGGAAAGGATCTCCTGATAGCAAAGCGCCCCGTATTCGGTATCGTCGGCGCATTCGTTCAGACTGGCCCAGATGAAGATGGAAGGGTGATTGAAATGCTGCTCCACCATTTCCCGGGTGCAAAGGCGCAGCTGCTCCAGAAAACGCGGAT
>CAMOIA010000021.1 GCA_946615785.1 uncultured Clostridia bacterium | reverse complement strand
CAACTACGGCTACGGCTTCGGCTACGGCTTCGGCGGCAAGAACGACCGCGACCGTGAAAGCAGAGATCAGCTGTACGCGACGGGCAGCGGCGTCGTGATCACGTCCCTTGGCCACGTGCTTACCAATTATCACGTCATCGAAGACGCCACCCGCGTCACCGTGACCTGCTCCAAGGACAACCAGGAACACGCCGCCGAGGTGGTCGGCTATGACAGCGACAAGGACCTTGCGATCCTGCTGGTCGAAGGCCTGGACGTCGAGCCTGTGCAGCTTGGCGACAGCGACGCGCTGCAGGTGGGCGAATGGGCCATCGTGATCGGCAACCCGATTTCTGAAAAATTCGCCCGCACCGTGACCATCGGCATCGTCTCCGCCGTCGACCGCGAGGTGACCGATACGAGCTACGACCGGTATTATCGCCGGTATACCAACACCAATACCATGATCCAGACGGACGCGGCGGTCAACTCCGGCAACTCCGGCGGCGGCATGTTCAACCTGCTGGGTCAGCTGCAGGGCATTCCCACGCGGAAATACAGCTCTTCCGGCTCGTTCTTCAACACCGAAACGGTTGACAACATCGGCCTGTGCATCCCGATCAACGCGGCAAAGCCCCTCATCGAGGAAGTGCTGCGCGGCTACAACGGCGGCTCCACCACGGCCCAGAAGGACGACCCCAAGGCAGCAAATGCTTCCACGAACATGCTGGATAAGCCCCGCCTTGGCGTGACGGTCTCCACCCTCTCCTCTTCCGTGAACGGCGTTCTGCCCCTGGGCGCGTTCGTCATGGACGTGGAAGCGGGCAGCCCCGCTGACGAGGCCGGCATCCGCAAGGGCGACGTGATCGTGGCGCTCAACGACGAAACCACGTCCTCCACCTCCGCGCTCACCAACAAGCTGCTCAATTACGGCGAGGGCGACACCGTCACCGTAAAGGTGTACCGTGCAGAAGGCGCCGGGGACGCGATCGTGGACAACGGCCTTGACCTGACGGTGATCGGCGACGGCGAGTACCTCGATCTTGAGGTCACCCTCCGCGTGATCAACACCAGCATGTAATCAGAAAAACCAAATAAACACCGCGCCGCCGGATCGGTTTCCGGCGGCGCTTTGCGTAAGAAGGTTTGGTTTTGATTTGGAAGGGGGCGTCAGGCGCCGCCCTTTCTTGCAAGGATCATGCCGATCACAAACAGCGCGACCGCCCCGGTGTAGAGCACGATGGCAAGCCATTGCGGGAGATGATGGACCTTGTGATCGATCAGGATGGTTCCGCCTGCCAGAACAATTGCGATGATGAGCAGAATATTCATGCTTTTTCCTCCTTCTTTTTGCCGATCAGGCGCAGTTTGAACGCCTGGATTTTCATCATGGCGCCGGTGGTATACAGGATGCCGAACACCATGGCGATCAGAGCCAGCGCGAAGGTCGCGCCTTTGAAAAATGAGAGCCAGAAGCCTTCAGGGGCGTCCAGCATATTGATGACCGCGTTTGCGAACAGCGAGAGGATGCCAAGGGCGAAATAGACCAGCATGGTTTTGGAAGCGCGCTGCTTTTCAGCGCTGGAGTATTCCGCCACCTGGATTACCGTTTCCTTCAGTTCTTCGTTCATTCGTTCGTCTTTCCTTTCTCCGTTGAGCACCTCCCGCAGCTCCACCTGGTACAGGTCCGCCATTTCCATCAGCAGATCCAGGTCGGGCATATTGGCGCCGGTTTCCCAGCGGGAGACGGTTCTTCTTGATACGTTCAGCTTTTCCGCAAGCGCCTCCTGCGTGAAGCCTTTTTCCCTGCGCAGTTCTTTCAGGAACGCTCCGATCTTTGGCATGTCCACCAGGGTTTCCTCCTTCCGAGCGCCAGTGTACGCGTCACGGCCGTCCTTGAACAGGACATCAAACGCGCAAAAGGGCTGTTTTTCACAATGGGACAGGGCATGTCCCATCCAAATAAGACTGCTGCGGGATCAAATGGGCTGATCTGCAGCAGTCTTTTCGGCTGTCAATATGCTGTTTACCGGTTTTCCCGCTGTCCATAGGGCTGCCCGGGATACGCGCTGTAATTGGGCTGCGGCTCGTAGCCGGGCTGGGGCTGCGGCGCATAGGGCTGCATGGGCTGGGAAACCGGCTGAGCCTTAGCGTAATCAGGGTACGGCGTGCGCTGGGTCCGGGCATAATCCGGGTACGGCTGCGCGCCCTGCATCTGCGCAGGATCGGGATACGGCTGTGCGCCGTAGGGCTGATCAGGCTCCGCATAGGGGGGCTGTGCGGGATTGGGATCGTTTGGCGTGCTGTAAGGCATATAGGGCGCGCTCTGGCTCCTCTGGCCGCCTTCGCGGGCGCCGCGGTGCCTTCGGCCCGGCATTTCTTCCGGCACCTTTGCTTTTCGGGCCTCCTCCGGCCCTGCAAGGCGGCGGTTGATTTCCTGCACGTTGCGCACCTCAAGCACCCTGAGCATGATGCTTTCGTGGACAAGGCGCAAAAGCAGCGGGCCTAACACCAGGGAAAGAATGCCGACGGACACGCCGATATTCGGCACGGTGAAGATGGCCCCGACGGCGCAAAGGATGACCGCAAGATTCAGAAAGATATAAAAGGCCTTCAGGATTTTTTCCAGATAGAGCGTCCGCAGGTTGAAAAAATCCGCGCAGCCCCGAAGAAAAGGCGAAAGATAGGGACGCTTTGAGGATGGCAGGATCAGAAGATGGATCGCCACGGTACCCGCCAGGGCCAGCACGAGCGCGACGACGGCAAAAACGAGCGCGGAATCGTTGAACAGCATAAGGCCGCCTCCTTCAATATGAGCATCTTTTGGCCTATTTTACCACACATCTTGTGGTTTGGCGAGCCTTTTGCGTACAAAATATGCCTGAAAGAGCGCGAAGATCGGGGATCGGGCCTTTTGCGGGCGGGAAGGACGGCTTTATTTCGCGCCGGGATCGTAAACGGCCTCATAGGGTACGAAGCCGCGGACGGTCTGACCGTTGTACACGGTTTCGATATACGCGTAGGAAACGCCCCTGCCGTTGTCGTAGGGCGTGAGCAGGGTCACGTCCGTGCCGGCTCTCAGGGTGGTGATGGGGGTTTCGATGCCCAGCGGGTCGTCCGTCAGCTGACAGCGGGTCTGGATCATGACAGTGCGGTTTAGAAATTCCAGGGTGGGAATCGCGTCCATCAGTCCGGTCAGCTCGTCATACCGCACATAGCCTACGCGCCAGCCGCCCTGGTTGGTGCCGTGGTTCAGGTAGTAGGCGATCAGCACCCAGGCGCCGACGCGCCCGGCGGCGTACACCGCGCCGTTGGTGTTGCACATGGCTTTGCCGTTCGCGCCGCGCCAGGAGGCGGTGCTCGGCGCGGAATAGACGGCAAGCCGCAGGTTTCCGTTCACCCGGATCTGGCTGAAGCCGGAGCTTGTGAGGCGGGGTTCTGTGTAGGTGTGCTGATAATAGCCGGTCTTCTGCGGCGCGGCCTTTCCGGAGGGGTTCGTGGTGCCCATGCTGCGCATATCGGCGCGCACGCCCTTGATCAGGTTGACGTTATACCATTCCGTGCTGTTTAAGGCATCGTACACGTCCTGATTGTTGCGGGAGGCGATGGAATGGTACCAGGACTGGCTGGTGAAATACCATCCGTAATCGCCGTTCATATCAAAGATAAAGCCATGGCGCGCCAGAATTTCGTGAAAGACGAAGCCGAGCGCTTCATAGGACCAGGTCCAGCATTCGCTGTTTGTCATTCTGCGGCTGCTCGAATCCGGCACCAGCACGTCGTTCCCCAGCGCCTGAGCGGGAAAGGCAAAGAGCATGGCGAGGATGAGCATGACGGCGGTCAGACGGGTTTTCATGGCGATCGTACCTCCTTGGGTCAATGGGTGTGGGTGAAGAAGCTCTCGGGAACGTTCCGCTTTCAAAAACCGGAAGAATGTGGTATACTTTTTTCGGGGCGGGGGATACCCGCTTCCGGAAAGGATGGTTTAACGCATGAAACGTTTGATTGCATTGTTTCTGACGCTTGTTTCTCTGTTTGCCTTTTGCTCCATGGCACAGGCCGAGGACTATGTTCCGACGGCTGCAGCGCCCGGCGGCGCGCCGGCCCTGGCCCTTGCGATGATGGCCGCAGAGAATCCGGACGCCTATCGCTTTGTGGCCGCGGACACCATTGCCGCCGAATTCGCCTCCGCGCAGGCGGATTTCATCATCGCGCCCATTAACGCCGGCGCAAAGCTCTTTAAGGCCGGAAAATCCGCCTATCAGCTGGCCGCGGTGGTCACCTGGGGCAATCTGTACTTTGCCTCCCAGAAGGCGGACTTTTCGCTGGAAAGCCTGAACGGCGCTTCCGTTACCCTCTTTGGCGAGGATACGATCAACGCTTCCGTTGCGAGGTATGCCCTTGAAAAGAGCGGCGTCGTTCCCGCGGAAATCACCTATCTTGCCGGCGCCGCGAATACCCAGAGCCTGCTTCTTTCAGACGCCGAGGCAATCGTTCTGACGGCGGAACCCGCGCTGACGGCCGCTTCCATCAAAAACGATCAGGTAAAGGGCTTCGCCCTCAACGATCTTCTGCTTGAGCTTGGCATGGAAGGCTTCGCGCAGGCAGGACTGTTCGTCAGGCCCGAGACCGCCGAGGCGCATCCGGAAGCGGTCGCGGCATTCCTTGCGGCCGCGAAGGAAAGCGCTGACAAGTGCGCGGATGATCTGGAAGCCGTCGCAGGCGCCGCGGTCGCGCTGGAGATCCTGCCGAACATGAAGGTTGCCATGAGCGCCATTCCCAACTGCGCCATCCGCTTTGTGAGCGCACAGGACGCGCGCGGGGCGATCGAAGCGACCGCGAACATCGACCTGAAGCAGTACGGCGGCGCCGTGCCGGAGGACGGCTTCTACTTTACGGCCGAATAACCAAGGTTACAGTGCATGCGGGGGAGCCGTCTGAAGCGGCTCTCCTTTTTTGCGCCCTGCCTACTGCATGTGCACGTTGACGTGCGGGTAGGTCATCTGTACGCCGTTTTGCTTAAAGGTGTCGTACAGGCGTTCTGTAAACACGAATTTGGCGGTAAAAAAGGACGAAGTCGTGCACCAGAACATCGCGCGGTACTGGATGGCGCTGTCTCCGTAGCCGAGCAGCAAAACGGTCGGGGCCGGGGTGTCCAGGGCGCAGCCGGTGGCGTTCACGGCCTCAAGAATGGCCTTTCGCACCGTTTCCGGGTGCGCGTCGTAGGAGGCGTTTACGTCCACTTCCACCCTGCGGCGGCCCATCTGGTTATAGTTGATCAGGTTCACGGTGTAGATGCGGCTGTTGGGAATGTAAAATGTCCGTCCGTCCGGCGCCTCAAGCTTTGTGTACATCATCCTGATTTCCCTGACCGTGCCGCTGAGTCCGTCCAGCTCGATAAAATCGTCCACCGCGATCGGCTGGCTGATCAGGATGATGAAGCTGCCGGCGAGGTTCGAGAGCAGACCCTGCAGCGACAGGCTGACGGCAAGCGTAACGACGGAAAAGAGCGCCACAAACGCGGTGATGGGAATGCCGACGGAGTTGGCGGCGGTCATCACCACCAGAAGATCGATCACGATCCGCATGGCGGTCCTGAGCGTCCCGTGCAGGGTCTTTGGCACCGTTTTGCTTTTACCAAGCAGCTTTGAAAAGGAATGCAGCAGGACCCGGGAAACGACAAAGCCGATCACAAGGATGAGCAGCGCCTTCAGGCCCTGCTGCCAGGTGAGCCCCTGGAGGATGCCGATATATTCAGTCATTTCCGCAGCCATGGTTTCTGTGGACATACGGCCCTCCTTTTTGTATGGTTATGCGTTCATTGTACCAGAATGAAACGCCTTGTCAATGCCTTGAAACCCTGCGCCGGAGTGCCGCTCCTCTTTTCTTTCCGGCAGATTTATGGTATGATATGCGCGATGGGAGGCGGGGTTCATGCTGAAAAATCAAACACGCGCATTCTTTCTCAGCGCGGCGCTTATCGTGCTTTCGCTTGTGCTGATCGCGTCCATGGCCTTTGCGCAGGATGATCTTTCGCGCCGGTATCCGGGCTGGACGCTGCGCGCGTCTTTTGAGGAAGGGGACGGGACCGTCGCCGTCTGGACGCGCCTTGTCAACGGCCTTCTGTACATCCGGAGGGAAAGCCTTCCTTCCTCTGATTTGCAGGAGTGGATGCCCGTGCCGGTCACGGAGGCCTTTGCGGAAAAGCTTCGCGCGGGCGGGATGGAAGACCTGCTCGCCTTTGACGGCGACCAGGTGCTGTTCCTGGCCCCGGAAGGGCTGGATATGGAGAAGCTGTCCGCGGAAGGGGAGGCGGTGTGGGCCGAAGTGTATATGGACGGTCTGACGGCGCTGGACGACGGGATGCGCGTGCTGGTTTCAAAACGAAACGAATACGGTTATTACAAAACGAACGCGTCCCTGCCGCTGCCGGAAGGCTGGACGCTTCAGACCGAAAGCTGCGGGAGCGGACGCATGGCCTTTTCGTCCGCTGACGGGCGCGGTGCCATTTTCCTTCGGAAACAGGACGGCACCTGGCAGCTCAAGCAGGTGCTTTTGGAAGGAAAGGTGCAGTATCAGACGGAAACCTGGGGCATTTGGGACATGAATGCCGCGTCGATGAACAGCAGCGAGGGCACGGTGTTCGGGCAGTTCCCCTGGCTGGACCTTTTCACCGCAGAATTTGCGACGCTGCCGGGCACGTTTGAGGAAGCGGGCGATCATATCGACCGCGCCGGATGGGCGGTGGTGAACAATCCAAGGCCCACGGAATCGCTCAATCTGCGCTCGCTGCCGGATGAAACCAGCCGTTCGCTCGGCAAGTTTTACAACCGCACCCCCGTGGAGGTGCTTTCCTGGCAGGGCAGCTGGTCGCTTGTGCGCATCGGAAGCGACCTGGAAGGGTGGATGCAGACCAAATATCTGTTTTTCGGCCGGCAGATGGACAGCGTGCGCTGCGCTTTCCCGGTGATCCCGGATGAAATGACGCAGACCTTTCTTGCGAGCCGCCAAAACATCGGGGAGGACCTGATCGGCGTTCCCTGTTTCTGGTACGTCGGCATTCAGGGCGATTACGCGATGATCCTCAACAGCAGCCGCGAGCTGTACGCGATTCCGCGCAAAGCCGTGGACTGACGGGCAGCGGCGGTATATGGTTTGCCGGGCGCAAAGGTTAGACTTGTCAACTCTTTCCTGCGCATGTTACAATGAGCGCGGATAGTGAGATCAAGCGATATCAAAAGGGAGGAATATGTTATGGAACTGAAAGGCAGCAAGACTGAAAAAAACCTGATGACCGCGTTTGCCGGCGAAAGCCAGGCCAGGAACAAATACACCTATTTTGCTTCCGTCGCCAAGAAGGAAGGCTTTGAGCAGATCGCGGAGATTTTCCTCAAGACTGCCGAAAATGAAAAAGAACACGCCAAGCTTTGGTTCAAGGAACTGGGCGGCATCGGCGACACCGCGGCCAACCTCGCAGCCGCCGCGGACGGTGAAAACTACGAATGGACCGATATGTACGAGACCTTTGCCAGGGAAGCCGAAGAAGAAGGCTTCAAGCAGCTCGCCTTCAAATTCCGCGCCGTGGCCGCCATTGAAAAGCGCCATGAGGAGCGTTACCGCGCTCTGCTTCGCAACGTGGAAATGAAGGAAGTGTTTGAAAAGAGCGAGGTCAAGATCTGGGAATGCCGCAACTGCGGTCACATCGTGGTCGGCACCAAGGCCCCCGCGGTCTGCCCCGTCTGCAACCATCCGCAGTCCTATTTCGAAGTGACGGCCGAAAACTACTGATTTCTTTTCCTCCGACAAAACCGGCTCCGGGCATGTTCCCGGAGCTGTTTTTATGAATGGGGACGACGGAAGGAAAATGCGGGCGGCATCTTGCAAGCGGGCAAAAAGGCCGTATAATGGGAAAGAGAGTTTTTGATACCGGAGGCTGGAATGAAAAAAACCGTGTTTGTGCTTGCGCTTTTCCTTGCGCTCTTCGCATCTTTGTGCGTCCTTGCGGACGAGGCGGTGGAGGTGACGGAAAGCTGCCGGATCACCTGCGGCACCGGGAAAAACAGCCTGAACAAATGCCGCGACCGCAGCGTCCGCACCGCCTGGTCCGGCGGCAGCGGGCGGGGGGCGTATCTGGAAATCACCCTGCCGGAGGGCACGGAGGCGGCCTATGTGTACCTGCAGTGGTACGAAAACGCGTACCCCTGGCAGATCCAGGTGGAGCGGAACGGGGAATGGCAGACCCAGGACGTGAGCCCGCACAGCTATTATAACGACACGCTTGCGCTTTCTGAGCCATCCTCCCATTTCCGCGTGCTGCCGCTGGAAACGGGCAGAGAGGTCAGGGTGGCGGAAATACACGTTTACACGCCGGGAAGCCTGCCTGCCTGGGTGCAGATCTGGCAGCCGACGGTGGAAAAGGCCGATCTGATGCTCGTCGCCTGCCATCCGGACGACGAAATCCTCTGGTTCGGCGGGGCGCTTGCGACCTACGCGGGGCAAATGAAAATGGACGTGCTCGTCTGCGTCCTTGTACCGGCCATGCCCTACCGGCGCATCGAATTGCTCGATTGCCTGTGGACGTCCGGCGTTCGCACCTATCCTGTGTGGGGCGGCATGCCGGACAAGTATTCCGGCAGCCTGAAATCGCAGTATCAGCTCTGGAACGAAACCCGGCTGCAGAAGCTGTTCACGTCCTGGTACCGGCAGTATAAGCCGGACGTGGTGCTCACCCATGACAAGGGCGGCGAATACGGCCACGGCGGGCACAAGGTGTGCGCGGATCTGTGCGTCAAGGCGCTCAAATGGGCGGCGGACGAAAACAAATTTCCGGAATCCGCAAAGCTCTACGGCACCTGGGACGTGCCGAAGCTCTATTTGCACCTGTATCCCGAAAATGTGATCGAAATGAAATGGGACACGCCGCTTTCCGCCTTTGGAGGAAGAACGGGGCTGGAGGTCGCGAAGGAATCCTTCAACTGCCACCAGAGCCAGTTGGGCGGACGCTACGCTGTGCGGGATACCGGCAACGTGCCCTGCACGCTGTTCGGGCTGTACCGGTCGCTTGTGGGCGAGGACAGGTTCAAGGACGACTTTTTTGAAAACATTTCCTATGAAGTGCGGGAGGATCCGGAAGAATAAAGACGGGCGTGCGCCGGAGGGTTCCGGAGCATTCCCGGGCGGCCGCGCCGGGGACTGCAGGTCCCGGACGATACGAAAGGGGAACCCGGCCTGCGCTTCACAAAACGGCGGCACAAAAAATCGGCCCATGGGGAAAACGGTTTCCCATGGGCCGATTCTTTTTCAGGCAAAAGCCGTCAGCCGATGCAGGCGATGTGCGCCTTGCAGGAACCCTTGCCGCTGGTGACCTCGATCACCGTGTCCGATTCGATCCGCACGATGGCGAGTGCTTCGCCGTAATACGTTTCACATTTGGAATCCAGGTAGCTGTGCGTGTAAAACGGGCAGGCGCTGCCCAGGGCGCAGAGGGTTCCGCCCTTCACGTTCACATGCAGGGTGTCCCGTTCGGCAGGCTTCACAACGCCCTTTGAATCCGTGAACTGCAGCCTGACAAAGGCGAGATGGCCTTTTTTGACGCTGCTTTCCTCCGGAACCGCGCGAAGAACGGTTTCGTCTCCGGCAGTTGCGAGCATGGTCTTTCCGATCACGTTTCCGCCTTCGTCGAAACTGACGGCCTCGATGGTGCCGTTTTCATAGGGCACATGGAAGGTGAACACGCAGTTTTTGCCCATGGGCTTTTTCCCTTTGGAGACGCCGTTGACCTTCAGCTCCACGCTGACTGCCCTTGCGTATACCTCGACGTGGGCCTTTCTGCCTTCATATCCCCGCCAGCTCCAGGACGGCATGGCGTTGGTCATTTTCCAGGCGGAAGGGGAGTGTTTGCCCTCGTGGCAGAGCGGACGGACGGCGATGTACGGCCCTTTCTCCAGTTCGAAGGCCACTTTGGTATACAGCGCTTCGCCAAGCGGCTTGCCGGTCAGGTCGATGCGCCCGGAGCCCGCGCTGATCCAGCCCAGGCCGTTGTCAAAGCGCGGCGCGTAATCCGCGTATTCCCAGCTGCCGACGCCCACTTCGCCCAGGTAATCGAATCCGGACCAGACAAAATCGCCGATCAGGCGGGGCTCTTTCTTGGCCAGCTCCCAGAATTTGTAGGCGTCGAAGCAGAAGGTTTCGCTGCCGAGGATCAGGCGGCCGGGATACTTTTTCAGGTCTTTCCGATAGCGCTTTTCACCGTAATTGTACCCGGCGATGTCCATGTTCGCGAAGGCTTCGCGGGTGTGCACGTCGCTGCCGTGCAGCGTCGCGCCGATCTTCATGAAATCCGCTCCCATGATGCCCGCAAGGTCGTTGAAGAATTTGGACCCGGTGGCGCTTTCCTTCGTTTTTCGGCCTTCTGCCTTGGCCCTGGCATTCCGCTCCGCTTCCTTGGCGGCCTTTTCATCGGAATACTGGCCAAAGCCGATGGCGTTGAGGAAATTGAAGAAAATATTGATGCCGCAGGTCACGGGGCGGCTTGCGTCCAGGGAATGCAGGTATTCCGTCATTTCCTTCGTGAGCTGAATGCCGCGGGGCTGCGCCGTTTCCGCAACCTCGTTGCCGGTGGAATACAGGATCACGCAGGGATGGCAGTAATCCTTGTCCACCATGTCTTTCAGATCCTGCTTCCACCAGGCGTCGAAGTATTCCACGTAATCATGCATGGTTTTGTGGATGTACCAGTGGTCGATGTACTCGTCCATCACCAGCATGCCCAGCCGGTCGCAGATTTCAAGCGCGGTCTTTGAGCAGGGGTTATGGGCCGAACGCAGGGCGTTGTAGCCGTTTTCCTTCAGGATGCGGATGCGCCTTTCCAGCGCGTCCGGATCGCACGCGGCGCCAAGAAGGCCGTTGTCGTGATGCACACAGGCACCGCGGAGGATGACCCTTTCGCCGTTGATTCTGAAGCCGTCGCTGCCCCAGGAAAGCGTGCGCAGGCCAAAGCTTTCCACCGCCTCGTCATTCTGAAAGGCGACGCGGCACTGATAGCGCTTCGGGTGATCGACGCTCCAGGGCAGGGCGCCGGGAAGGGTGAGGGTGAAAAGGCGTTTGCCGCCTTCGGCGCTCGCGATCACCTTTTCTCCGTCCAGGATCTCAAGGCGCAAAGCGCCCTCACCGTGGGTGGCCACGCTGACTTCGATCTGTGCGGGAGAAAGGGAAAGGGTCCTGATTTTAATGCCGTTCAGTTCGATGTACGCGTCCGCGTCGCCTGACCACATCCTGACGGGCCGGTAAATGCCCGCGCCGGAATACCAGCGGGAATTGGGCTGGTCGGCGTTCCGGGCGACGACCTCCACCGTGTTGACCCCATCCCGCAGAAAGGGGTCGCAGTCCACATAGAAATTGGTATAGCCATAGGGGCGGAAGGCCGCTTCTTTCCCGTTGATGCTGACGGTTGCACAGCGGTAAACGCCTTCAAATTCCAGCACATGGTGTTTTTTCACTTCGGCGTCTGTGAGTGAAAAGCTTTTTTTGTACAGATAATCAAAGCCCTCAAACCAGCTTACATTCAGACCGCCCAGCGCGTCTTCGGTGCGCTTTTCCCGCAGCATGGCGTCGTCGGGGATACGAACGGGCGTGCCTTCGCCGTTTTCGTCAAGATGCCGGCAGGTCCAGCCGTCCTGAAACAGAACGTTTTTCATAGTCCGTCCTCCTGAAAAAAGGGCAGCAGCCTTTATAGACCGCTGCCCCTGATGGATTTGATTAGGCTTTGGATTTTTTGTTGAAGCTGGCGAGGATGGCGGTGATGACGGCGGCGATGTTGACGCCCGCCAGGGTGTAGTTCATACCGGCAAGCTCGGGCAGGCCGACCATCTTGATGCCGTTCATGGCCTCGGCGATGTTCCAGATGCCGTCGGAGAACACGGT